>DASQTR010000474.1:0-9830 GCA_035641795.1 Ilumatobacter sp. | reverse complement strand
AGCAAGCAGACACGCACGCTGGGTCTGCTGATCAACGACCTCCACAATCCGTACTTCCCGGGCGTGGCCGACGGCGTGAAACAGGCCGCCGATCGACGTGGCTACAGGCTCCTGCTGAACAGCGCGTTCCTGGACGACGATGACGAGCGCGCGGCGCTGGAGACGTTCATCGACTTCCGCGTCGATGGGATCATCCTCACCGGCGCGCGCATGCCCGCGCCCGTGATCGAGCGCGCCGCGGCGTCGACCCCGATCGTCGTCGTCAGCAGGCCGATGCGCTCCGCTGCGCTCGACACGATCAACAACGACGACCGGCTCGGGGCAACGTTCGCGATCGAGCATCTCGTCGAGCTGGGTCACCGTCAGATCTCGCACATCGACGGCGGTCGCGGCGCCGGAGCCGCGCAACGCCGGGCCGGCTACGAGGCGACGATGCGCAAGCACGGGCTCGAACCGCACGTGCTCTCGGGGGCATTCACCGAGTCGTCCGGTGCCAAGGCCGCACAGCGCGCACTGACGTCGGGCCGACCAGTGACGGCAATCTTCGCCGGCAACGACCTGAGCGCGCTGGGGGCGCTGGACGCGATCGAGGAGGCCGGGCTCACGGTCCCCGACGACATCTCGTTGGTCGGCTACGACAACACCTTCGTCGCTGCGCTGCGACACGTCGCGTTGACCACGGTGGATCAAGCACGCGAGCGGCTCGGTGAGCTGGCGATCGAAGCGCTGATCGAACGGATCGAGTGCGGCCGCACCGAGGCCGTCCACCACGTGATCGCGCCAAGCCTCGTGATCCGCCACACGACTGCGCCACCCCGGCAGTGATCGGCCCTCGAGCGATCAGCCGAAGTTCTCGAAGTACCGACTCGGCGTCGGTCCGTGCTGGCCTTGGTACTTCGACCCGGTGGCTCCTTTGCCGTACGGCTTGTCCGCCGGTGTCGTCATGTGCATGAAGCTCACCTGGCCGATCTTCATGCCGGGGTAGAGCGTGATCGGCAGACTGGCAACGTTGGCGAGCTCGAGGGTGACATGCCCGTCCCAACCTGCGTCGATGAACCCGGCGGTGCTGTGGATCAACAGGCCGAGCCTCCCCAAACTCGACTTACCCTCGATCCGCGCGACGAGGTCATCGGGGAGGGCTATGCGCTCGAGCGTCGAGCCGAGCGCAAACTCGCCGGGATGGAGCATGAACGGCTCGCTGCCGTCCTCCGGCATGTCGATCAGCTCGGTGAGCGACGTCATGTCGCGCTTGACGTCGATCACGCCTGCGGTGTGGTTGCGGAAGACGCGGAAGAGATTCGAGATACGGACGTCAACGCTCGACGGCTGGATGAGCGACTCGTCGAACGGCTCGATCACGATCCGTCCTTCTGCCAACTGTTCGTGAAGCGTTCGATCGGAGAGGATCACGATCCGTGACCCTAGTGAGGGGTGTCGCGGTTACCGTCGGCGGCGTGTATCGGCCGGTCGCATTCGCCGAGGACGATCCTGCTGCCATCGTGAGCTTGGCGCGAGAGGCCGGCTTCGGGCATCTCACGGTGGTCCACGACGGCCGGCTGAGCTCGACGCCGATGCCGTTTCTGATCTCCGACGATGGCGCCGTCGTGCGCGGCCATCTCGCCCGGCCCAACCCTGTGTGGCGCGCAACTCCATGCCCGACGCTGCTGATCGTGCCCGTCAGCGACGCCTACGTGTCGCCGTCGTGGTACCCGTCGAAGGCTGCGCACGGCAAGGTCGTGCCGACGTGGAACTACGAGATCGTCCACGTTCACGGCGAGTTGGTCGCCCACGACGACCCGGCGTGGACCGAACAGCTCGTTCGTGATCTCACGGAGCTCAACGAGTCGCGACTCACTGAACCCTGGTCGGTCGACGATGCGCCTCGGGACTACATCGACAAGATGCTGGGCGGCATCGTGGGCGTCGAGTTGCGCGTCGACTCACTCGTGGGCAAGCGCAAGCTCAGCCAGAACCGGCCTGTTGAAGACGCGGCCGGCATCGTGGCCGGGCTCGACGCCACCCGCAGCCGCGGCTCGGCAAACATTGCGGACGCGATGAGGACGACCGGATGATCGACGACGAGCAAGCGACCGACGGCAGCTCCGACGCCCAGCCACACGGTGCCGGCCACGGCAAGTTGACGCTGGCGCTCGTGCTGATCGTCGGCGTCACGCTCGGCATCGGGCTGGTGCTTGCGATCGAGTCTTTGCGTTCCTCTGACGACGAGGAGCTCGTTCCGGTCGAGTCAGTCCAACCGGTTGCAGCCACCACCGCACCGGCGCCACCCGCACCCTCTATCACGCCTTCGCCGCCCGCTCCGGACGAAGGCAATCCGCTCGCCGGCGCCGTGTGGCCATTGCCAGACTCCGACACGCGGTACACCGACCCGGTCGAGGCGGCGCGCGGCTTCGCGGTCGACTTCGTCGGCTTCACCGGCCCGGTGATCGGTGACTTCCTCGTCGCCGATTCACGATCGGGTCAGGTAGAGGTGAAGCCGTCAGAAGACGGCCCGATCACGATCGTCTTCGTGCGCAAGCTCGTCGACGACGACTTCTGGTGGGTGCTCGGTTCGGCCAGCCAGAACGTGATCGTTCAAGATCCCGCGGTGCGCGACATCGTCGACAGCCCGCTGACAGTGAGCGGCCAAGCCAAGGCGTTCGAGGGCAACGTCACCGTGGAACTGCGCGCGGACGCCGTCGCCGAGCCGCTGTTCTTGGGGTCTGTCACGGGCGGCGCGGGGCCCGACTTCACGCCATTCGAGGGCACGTTCGAGTTCACCGATCCGGGCACCGGCGGTGGCGCGCTCGTGGCGATCATCCCCAGTGCCGAGGACGGCACCGTCACCGAGGCCGCGGTGACGCGGCTGTTCTTCGACGCCGACTGAGCGCGTCAGCGGCACCGCTATCCTGAGCCGCCTCGCGGATGTAGTTCAATGGCAGAACATCAGCTTCCCAAGCTGAATACGGGGGTTCGATTCCCCTCATCCGCTCCGTTTCCCCGAGCACGGGCGATCGGTCAGCTAGCCGGCCGAGCCCATGGAGACGGGCCGGGGCGGATAGCAGGCGGCGCCACCCCATTTGACTCGGCGGCGCCCTCGACCACCTCTTGGCTTTGGTGGTATTCGGTCGGCTCGAGCCACTCAGACCAGCCGTCGTCGCGGATGCGGGCGAAGGCCTGGCCTCCTTGATGCTCCCAAGCTGGCTGTGTCGGGAGAACACCCTGCGGGCTCGAGTAAACACCGAGCACCCGCCACCTGTCACCTTGCGACTCGGTGTGCACCCAGACCGTTGGTGCACTCACTATCTCTGAAACAACCTGGTGCTGCTCAATCCAGGTCTCCTTCGGGGCGGGCGATCCAGAAACCGATCGTACCCAGCGCGGCGTCGTTGCCGAAGCTGCTCGGCGCCGCTCGAGTCGCGATGCGTGCTCATGCAGTCACCGAGCTTGTAGCCTGCCAGCGGTTCAATGCGCTGAATGATCCGCGCAAAATATCCGGGGGGAATGGACAACCGAGCCAACCACGGTGAAGATCTGGTCCTCGAGTCTTGCTGGACAGGGTTGATACACAGCCCTCGATCCCGAAGGGGTCGCCCGCGATGTCAGGTGATGGGGATCGCACGTCGCCGCCGATCGCGGCCGACGTCGCGGCCGGTGACCCGTTGGCGAACCTGCATGCTTGGACTGACACCCCGCTGGTTCCGCTCGACGTCGATGCTCTACTCGTCGAGTTGCTGTCGCGAGTGCGCGAGATCATCGATGTCGACACGGCCGCGATCTTGCTGTTGGACGAGGCCGCCGGGGAGTTGGTGGCGCGAGCGGCGTATGGCATCGAGGAGGAGGTTCGCCAAGGAGTCCGTGTGCCGCTCGGGACTGGCTTCGCCGGGCGTATCGCGGCGACCAGGCGAGCGGTCCGTTTGGATCGCGTCGATGACACCACGGTCGCCAATCCGATTCTGTGGGAGAAGCGGATCAAGACGATGCTCGGTGTCCCGTTGCTGAGAGACGACAAGGTGCTCGGGGTGATGCACGTCGGGCGGCTTCAGAGACGGCCGTTCAGCGATCAGGACGTCGAGTTGCTCACGGGTCTGGCGGATCGTGTGACGGCGTCGATCGAGACGCGGGGATACGCCATCGAACGGGCGGCGGCGGCGTTGCTCGAACGCAGCCTGCTCCCCGGCAGGCTGCCGCGATGCCCCGGGCTCGAGTTCGCGGCGCGCTACGTCGCCACGGAAGGTCGCGCCGTCGGCGGCGACTGGTACGACTTGTTCACGGTCCCGTCGGGAGCGCTGTGGATCGTTGTCGGCGACGTCGCCGGTCACGGCCTCAACTCGGCAGTGGTAATGGGACGCATCCGCAGCGCGCTGCGCGCCTACGCACTGATCGAATGCTCACCTCACGGCGTTCTCGATCTGGTCGACCGCAAGGTGGATCACTTCGAGATCGAGACCCTCGCGACCGTGATGTGCGCTGTGCTCGAACCGCCCTACGACACAATGACGGTCGCCGTGGCAGGCCACCCGCCACCAGTCGTCGTCACGCCCGAGCGACCAGCGTTCTTGGCCGACGTAGCAGTCAGCCCGCCAATCGGAACGAACTCGGGCTTTCCACGCGTGTCATCGACGATCGCGCTTCCGTCCGAGGCCGTGGTCGCGTTCTACACCGACGGGCTCGTCGAACGCCGGCGCGAAGTGCTCGACATCGGGCTCGAACGCCTGCGACAAGCCATCAGCCTGGGCCCACCCAACCGCGTCGCCCAAGACATCATGCGACATGTCCTCCGCGGCATCGTTCCGCAAGATGACATCGCCCTCGTCGTCATGCGCCGCACTGCCCGAATCGACAGACCGCTAGAAGCGGCTCGAACGCTGCTCTAACAGTTCACGTAGTTGCGTCGGCAAGAGGTATCCGCGATCCAAGAGACTCCGATCGCTGTGCAGGATCGGAACGGGGGGAATGCCGGCCCGTTGCAAACTGGCGACCATCCACGTCGGCAGTTCGCCGGGCGATGTCATCGCTTCGACACGTTGCGTTTCGCTCAACGACGCCAACCATTGCTCAAACTTGCTTTCAAGGTCCATGACGCGCGCTGTCCTCACGAGCAAGTGCTCTGCAGAAGCCGCTTCTTGACCGCAATAATCATGTCACAGCCGGCGCGGCCTTCATACCGCGGACAGCACCTGGCGGTACAACGTCTCCACCCTGTCGGTGGTGTCGTTCCATGTGGGCACCTCACGCCGCTCCCTGATCGGAGGTTCGCTCAGCTGCCGAACGAGCGCTGCCTCCAGGTGGTGCCCTCCGTGGACGGTCACGACTTCTACGCCCGGGTAGCGGGCGATCTCGGTCAGGGCGGAGCCGTCGGCGACCACGACCCGGGCACCGGCTGCTACGGCCTCGTAGGCGACGATGCCTTGCGACTCGTAGCTGCTCATCAGCGCGATGACCGCCGCTTCCCGCAATAGCGCTGCCATCCGTGCACGGTCACCGTAGTCAACGGCGACGAACTCGACCCGGTCCGCCAGGTCGAGGCGTGCGGCGAGCCGCTGCAGCTCGAATCGGTGTGGGCCCGAACCGATCACCCGCAACCGAACCTCAGGCACCTCACGTCGGACCGCCGGGAGCGCGGCGATCACCTTCTGATGGCCCTTGTACGCCTCGAGCCGGCCGATCGTGGTGACGAGGTGAGGTTGACGTGGTACCGAGTCGGCGTCCTGGAACTCCTCCGAGACACCGTTCGGGATCGTGACGAGCAGCTCGGAGGGCAGATCGAGCCGGCTTCGGAAGAACTCGGTCTCGTGCTCGGACACTCCGACCAGGCGGGCGGCCCCGAGCAGCTGCCTCCGAATCGCCCGCCAGTGGAGTGGACGTATCGCTCGCCGTAGGCGCGACGAGTGGCCACCGGAGTGGAACGTGACGACGTAGGGACGGCCCGCGTGCCGCGCGGCCGCCATCGCCAAAGGCGCCACGGACGTGTGGTAGCCCTGTACGTGCACGATGTCGGCCGGCGACTCCAAGATCGCGCGCCGCAGAGACGGGGCGAAGTAGAGATCGTTGCGCGGGGGGAAGGCGCGCAGACGAACGACCGACACTCCGTCGAGGACGTCCTCACCGACGCAGCTGCGGTCCAGCACGGTGGTGATCACGCGGACGTGATGACCGCGCGCTGCGAGACGACTGCTCAGCTCTCGGACGTGCGCCTCGGTGCCGCCGATGAGCGGCGGAAAGCGAGCGGTCGCCATGACGACGTGGAGGCCGCGGTCGTCGTCGGTGCCGCGCCGCTCTGGGAGGCTCACGGGTTCCCGTGATCGTGTCATGACGCCGTCATTGTTGCCGAATCCTGGGACATGATTGAATCGGACCACAACGTCCTTCACGCCATGCGCCCTACACCGTCCTCCGAACCGTGCTCGATACGTGGCGTCTACGTTCTCGGCATGCATCGCTCGGGCACCTCGTTGCTAGCTGGGGTCGTCGACGCGCTCGGCTTCCACGGCGGGCCGCGAGCCACGATGCTGACACCGGACCAGTTCAACCGCGATGGGTATTGGGAGCAACGGCCGATCGTCGAGCTCCACGACGAGGTGCTGCTCCGACTCGGCGGATTCGCGTCGGCTCCACCCACCGACACCACGCTCGAACCCAACCTCGCGCGAGAGGTCGGCCCGCGCATCGAACGCACGATCGCCGACTTCGAGCGACCGTGGTTCGTGAAGGATCCTCGCCAAGTGCTCCTGCTCGATGCGTGGGATGCGGCGCTCGGAGATCGCGCATTCGCTGTGATCGCCAGCCGGTGCCCGCAGGACGTCATCCGATCTCTGCGCCATCGGAACGGGTACTCGGTCCAACTGGCGGGCGGGTTGTGGGAGCACTACACGCGGGCGCTGCTCAGTTCGGCCCGAGGGCGACGCTGCTACGTGGTGCAGTACGACGATCTCCTCAACCGGCGAGGTGACGTGATCACCGACCTCGCCGTCGTCTTGTCCAACGAGGTGAGCCTCGACGGTCCGATCCAGCAGTCGGCCATCGATGCCGCGATCGCGCTCGTGCGCTCCCCGAGTGCGGCGAGCAGTTCCTCGTCGACGCCGGCGACAGGCGACGTCGAACCGGAACAGGACGCGCTGTACGACCTCGTCCGTGAGTTGCGTGGACACCACGCCGCGCTGGACGTCCCGCAACTGCCCCGCGCGTCGGACGCCGGGCGGCGAGCGATCGAGCGACGCCGCCGCCGGCTGCGCACGGCCCGCTACATCGTCGGTCGAAGGGCGACGCTGCGGGCGTCCCTCGACCGGCGCTGGCGCTAGTCCGCTGACGCTAATCTTCGCTTGGGCAGGCCCGACGGTGAACCCCTGAACCGATCCACCGCGCTTCGAAGCCGTGGCCTTTCCGAGACAGCAATGGACGAACTTGGTCAGGATTCCGAGGTCGTGGACCCCGCAGGCGCGGCGCCGCTGCTCGAAGCGATGTGGGGATCGGAGCCCGACATTCGAAACGCCGCCTTGCCGACGCTGGTGCGGTTGCCGCTGTCAGAGCAGACGTGGCAACACATCCGTCAGTACGCCGACGACACCCTGATGCATCACGCGGAGCGGTCACGTGCCGATGTCCTGGCGGTGATCGAGGCGTCTCCGTGGATCACTTCCCCCGACACTCGCCGGCTCGCGGCGCGTGTGGCTGTCGAAGCCCTCTCGAGCCATGAACAGCCGCATCCCTTCGTGCTCGGCTCCTTGGAGCTGCTTCGGCGCAAAGTGGGAGACCAGCCGAGCCGATCCCGACCTGAGCGGGGGTTCGTCGTGTGCTCCACCGCTGATCGTGAGCAGTTCCGGGCGAGCGTGTCCGGCCTCACGGACGAGCAGCTCTGGTCGCTGTTGCATGCCGAGTCGCGCCTCAACGGGGCTCAGACACGCGCGGCGCTCGTCGTGACGCTCTTGTTCCAATCCGCCGCCGAGCGCGTCGACGTGGTGGCCCGCTATCGCATCATGGAGTGGATCGCCGACCAAGGGCAGCATTTCCAGCCCGATCTCGACGGCCTCGTCGACGAGTTCCTGGGCCACTTCAGACGCTGTCCGGATGATCGAGAGCAACTCATGGCGCACCAGGTCGCGTGGGTGCTCGCGAGAGGCGGGCTGACCACGCTCGTCGAGCATCTGCGCCCGCGACTCCAGTCATTCGACACTCCCGAACAGCGGTCGGAGGCCTTCCAGGTCGTGCGCCACGCGGCAGCATTTGCTGACCGATCGAGCCCGCCAGAGGACTTGTCCGGCGGGAGCGCTGCCGACGTCGAAGGGAAGCCCTCGGACGAACCGCCAAGCGTGATCGACGACGACGTGCAGTTCACGCTCTATCGCCCTAGTCGCGTGCGACCCGACCTGTGGTACTCGATGCTGGCCTTCGCGCACCGTACCGAGCCCACCGTCGACGCGTCCGGGCAGCTGGTCCATCCCATCGACGAGGTCGAACAGCGTGCCGAGCGCCTACTCGCGGCGTCTCCCGGATCGTTCGACGTGCTGCGCGCCGATAGCGCCGGCGGCCTTCGGCGCGGCACCGACCTGTGCTTCCAACCGTGGATCGAGGTGGGTGAGATCAATCCCTCACAACAGTCATTGCGTTGGGAGGAGACGGTGCATCAAGTCGAGTTCCGGGTGAGGGTGCCGAGCTCGACCGACGGTCGCCGCCTCCAGGGCGGAATGCGTGTCTTCGCCGGCGCGATCCTGCTCGCGGACGTGGGCTTCCGGTTGCCCGTCAGCAGCACGACCACCATCGGAGTGACGCCGGCCGAGCGTGACACCGCGCGCCGCTTTCGCCAGATCTTCGCCTCCTACTCGCACCGCGACGTCGCCGTCGTGGACGCCGTGGAGCAGTACGTGGCAGTCACCGGCGACCGATACCTCATCGACGCCCGCACATTGCGCAGCGGCGAAGTGTGGGACGAACGACTGCGCCGGCTGATCGAGGAGGCTGACATCTTTCAGCTGTTCTGGTCGCGCAACTCGATGAACTCGGTATTCGTCAAACAAGAGTGGGAGTACGCCTTGCAGCTCGGCAGGGAGGGATTCGTGCGCCCCGTCTACTGGGAGGATCCTCTGGCCGAGGATCCCGACCGCGACTTACCACCCGAGCGGTTGCGGCGGTTGCATTTCTCCTGGCTGGGCACTCCGCCATCGTCTGACACCGACAGCGACGCTGCGGCGGATTCCAACGTTTCTGCACAGTCACCCGTCGCCAACGACCTGCGGCCGATCGTCTGCCGCGCGTGCGGACACGCCAATCCGACGGACACCAGCTTCTGCGTCAACTGCAGCGCGTTCCTGGAGTGGTCGGGCGAGAAGGTGCGTACCGGAACGGTCGGGGCACCGACACCGCAGCACCCGGAATCGACGACAACGGCTCGCCCTGCAGGCGCCACGGCTGATGAGCCGCCCGTGCTGGCGGCACCCGTCCCGGCCGCGACGAAGTATCGCCGTGCGGCTGAGCGGCGGCGATCGAGGCTCGATCCTGTCGCGATCGCTGTCGCCGCCGTGATCGTCGCCGTCGTGGTTGCCGTGTGGTGGCTCGTGCGGTGACCTCGCCTGTTCGAGGGGCTCCCGGGAGACGGCCGAAAGCGGGTATCGAGCGTCTCTACCGGGAACCCCGTCCACAGCAGCGGGGCGGACCGCCGCCGCGGAGTTCCGCATCTATAACCGCGCTATCGGCGCCGATGCAACTCCGCTTGATTGGCGTGATGGCGATCGAACAGCCAGGTCCGACGTAGCCTCCGGCAATGGCGACCGTGATGCCGGCGGTGTTCTTCGGACACGGAACGCCGATGAACGCGCTCGACGACAATCGCTATACGC
>DASQTR010000473.1:0-9936 GCA_035641795.1 Ilumatobacter sp. | reverse complement strand
CACGACGGCTCGCTCTCGACATGCCACGCCAACTCTGCTGTCGACGCGCTGCGCCGTGTCGAGACGCTGCTCATGCAGGCGGCGCCGACGTGGCCGCTGGCGGCGATCCGCCGTCAGGTGTCACGCTCGATCGACGTCGTGATCCACCTCGAGCGTGACGCCGCCGGCCACCGTGCGATCGCCGAGGTCGTCGAGGTTGCAGAGGGCGACGGTGAGCCGAGCGTGCGCGCTCTCGCCACCCGGCAATGCCGCGTGGGCGAGCTCACGCGCGGCAGGTGTCGGCAATGACGGTCGTCCTGCTCGCGATGATCACGATCGTCGCGCTCGGTGCCGCGCTCGCTCCCACACCCGTGCCCCGCCAGGCGCTCGCGGTTCAGAGTTCGACAGCTCGCACAAGCTGCGGGTTGCCGTACGTCGCACGGCGGCGCGGACAGTCGCGTGTCGAGCCCAACGAGCTGGCGGCATGGTGCGACGCGCTGGCCCGGGCCCTTCGAGGCGGAGCCACCCTGCGTCATGCGCTCTCCACGGTTGACCTACCAGCACCGGTGGCAATCCATCTCGCGCCGGCGATGCTGGCGCTCGCACGCGGCGCGTCGGTCAATGCCGCGCTCGCCGACGTCCATGCTCGCTCGAGAGATCTCGACCTGGTGCTCGTCGTGATACGGGCCTGTGCCGAACACGGCGGCGCCGCCGCCGAGCCGATCGACCGGGCAGCGGCTGCGCTTCGCCAACGCGCCGCACTCGCCGGCGAGCGCCGCACCAACAGCGCCCAAGCACGCATGTCGGCGGTCGTCATGACCTGCCTCCCCGGCGCGATGTTGACGCTGCTGGCGCTCACGTCGGCATCCGTACGTGAGGCGGCGTTGTCGAGACTGGGGCTCGCCGTCGTCGGCGCCGGGGTCATCCTCAACCTCGCCGGTTGGGGATGGATGCGGCGTCTGATCGCCAGCGCCTCGAGATGAGGGTGCTGCGACTGAATCGCGGGCGACTACGGCGCGACCGCCTGCGTCGAATCGAGCTCCTGCCCGACCTCGTCGAGCTGATCGTGATCGCCGTGCGCGCCGGGGCGACGCCAACCGCGGCGTTGTCATTGGTGGCGCCGAATGCGCCCGACCCGTTGCGCCCGGCGCTCGCCGAAGTCGACCACCGCCTCCGTCGCGGTCAGCGGCTTGCCGACGCACTGCCGGCCTTCGTCGACCTGCTCGGCCATGAGGCAACCGTGTTCGTCGACGCGCTGGCGACGGCCGACCGCTACGGACTACCGCTCGCCCCGGTGCTCGACCGGCTGGCTGACGACATCCGCGGCGAGCGACGCCGGCGGGCCGAGGCGCAGGCCCGCACGCTGCCGGTCAAGCTCGCGTTCCCGCTCGTGATGTGCACGCTGCCCTCGTTCGTGCTGCTCGCCATCGTGCCCGCCCTGCTGGGCGCCGTATCGACGCTGCGGGGCTCCCCGCCCTGACGTCCGAACGCACTACTGAGCAAGGAGGCTCGATGAACGACTACCCACACGCGACGGCTCGAACAACCGGACGCCCACAGCGCACGCATCAGACAGCATCAACGCTCCGCGATCGAGGGCAGGCGACCACCGAGTATGCACTCGTGCTGCTCGCGGCTGCGCTCGTCGGGCTGCTCGTCGTCGGCTGGGCGACCAGTGGCGGCGGCGCGGCGGCAGTCGGGAAGCTGTTCGAGCGCGTGATCGACTCGGTGATCGACAAGGTTTGACCGCCATGGGCGATCGGACGCAGCGCGATCGCGGCCAGGCCGCGGTCGAGTTCGCGCTCGCGCTGCCGGTTGTGCTCGTGCTCGTGCTTGGGATCGTCCAGCTGGTCGTGGTGGTGCGCGACCAGCTGGCGGTCGAGTTGGCAGCGCGCGAGGCGGCGCGGGCGGCGAGCGTGTCCGCGAGCCCGGAGGCATCGGCCACCCGCGCCGCCAACGCGGCTACCAGTTTGCGCCCGCTCGCCGTCGCGACCGACGTCGACGGCGACCGCGTCAGCGTCTCGGTCACGTACGTGGGAGCCACCGATGTGCCGCTGGTCGGCGCCTTCATCGCCGACATCACGGTGACGGCCGACGTCACGATGCGACGCGAACCACCGTGAGTTCCATGAGCCTGGTCGGCAAGACTCGCGGCATGGACGATCGCTGCACTGCCGTGGTGTTCACCAGCCGCCGTCGCCAGGACGCGTCGGCCGCCGAGGACGGATACGACGAGATGGCGGTGCGCATGGAAGAGCTGGCACGCCAGCAGCCGGGCTTTCGCGACATCGTTAGCGTTCGGGGCGCTGACGGTGTGGGCATCACCGTCGCCACGTTCGATTCGGAACGGGACGCGGCGGCGTGGAAGCGCCACCCCGAGCACCTCGAAGCGCAACGTCTGGGGCGCGATCGGTTCTACGAGTGGTACGAGATCCAGGTGACCGAGGTGACACGGGCATACGGTTGGCAGCGCGCGGCGCGGATCTTCCACATCGCGCTCGCCGACGACTGGGCGGCGGCGCGACACGCCGGCGAGTACACCGTGAGCACTCGCGGTCGATCGCTGTCCGAGGAGGGGTTCATCCACTGTTCGTTCGCCGACCAGGTCGAGGGAACAGCCAACCGCTATTACGCCGACCTCGACGAGGTCGTGCTGCTGACCGTCGATCCGTCACGGCTCGGGAGCGAGCTCGTCGTCGAAGAGCCGTTCCCGGGCGCCCCGCACCGCTTCCCGCACGTGTACGCGGCGCTCCCCGTCGCGGCGGTCGTCGCCACGGCCGCGTGGCGCCGCGAGGCCGACCGGCCGTGGCGGCTGCCGGAGGGTTCTCAGGGGCCGGTGAAGGCCGCCGAGCGGTCGCCGCTGCCGGCGCCGTCCAGGCCGGCGTAGTAGGCGGCCTTGGGGTCGTAGCGCTCGGCTTCCGGCTCCCAGCTGGCGAGCTCGGCGCGCCCGACCACGTGCCAGTGGACCTCGTCGGGCCCGTCCGCGAGCCGCAGCGTGCGCTGGTTCGTGTACATCCGGGCGAGCGGCGTCCACTGCGAGATTCCTGTAGCGCCGTGGACCTGGATCGCCTCGTCGATGATTTGGCAGACACGGATCGGCACCATCGCCTTGACGGCGCTGACCCAGAGCCGCGCCTCGGCGTTGCCGAGCTCGTCCATCGCCTTGGCGGCGGTCAGCACCATCCGGCGCATGGCCTCGATATCGATCCGCGCCTTGGCGAGCACTTCGACGTTCTTGCCCAGGTTGGCGATCCGCTTGCCGAACGCCTCGCGGGTCAACCCACGCTTGGCCATCAGCTCGAGTGCCCGCTCGGCCGCCCCGACCGAGCGCATGCAATGGTGAATGCGGCCAGGTCCCAGGCGGACCTGCGAGATCTCGAACCCGCGGCCCTCTCCGAGCAGGATGTTCGATTCGGGCACACGCACGTCGTTGAACCGCAGGTGCATGTGACCATGCGGCGCGTCGTCTTCGCCGAACACCTGCATCGCCCCCACGATCTCCACCCCTGGCGTGTCGATCGGCACCAGAATCTGCGACTGGCGCTTGTGAGGCGGACCGTTCGGGTCGGTCTGCACCATCACGATCATGATCTTGCAGCGCGGGTCGCCGGCGCCGGAGATGTAGTACTTCTCGCCGTTGATCACCCACTCGCCACCGTCGCGCACCGCCCGGCAGGAGATGTTCTTGGCGTCCGACGAGGGGATGTCGGGTTCGGTCATCGCGTACGCGGAGCGGATCTCACCGTCGAGCAAGGGCTTCAGCCAACGCTCCTTCTGCTCAGGCGTGCCGACCCGCTCGAGCACTTCCATGTTCCCCGTGTCGGGCGCCGAGCAGTTGAGACACTCGGACGCGATCGGGTTCTTGCCCAGCTCGATCGCGATGTAGGCATAGTCGAGGTTCGACAAGCCCTCGCCCGTGTCGGCGTTGGGGAGGAAGAAGTTCCAGAGGCCCTGCTGCTTGGCCTTGGTCTTGATCGACTCGAGCAGCTCGAGCTGCCCCTCGCCGTAGCCCCACCGGTCGCTTCGGCCCTCGCCGCGCCGGAAGAATTCCTCGGTGTGTGGCTCGACCTCCTCGGCGACAAAGCGCACGACGGCGTCGTACAGGGGTTGTGCCGCATCGGACATGCGCAGGTCGTACATCGCGACCGTGCTCTTCAAGGCCGTCATCAGAGCTCCTCTCGACCGTGCCCCCTTCACGGGGTTGCGGCGAACTTACTGAGCGGTCGGCGAGCGCCACAACGTTGCAGCGAGCGAGCCGGCGACCGCTTCGGCGTCACACACCGCGGGAGCGACGGCCGCGCTTGTCTCCGAGCCTGATCCAGCGGCGTTGCTCCTCCTCCAGCGCCTGCTCCTCGGCGACGAGGCGTTCGAGGCTGGCGAGCCGCGCCGGGTCGAGCTCGCCGGCGTCGACGGCCGCCCGCACGGCGCACCCTGGTTCCTGGTCGTGCTTGCAGTCGCGGAAGCGGCAGTGGTCCATCAGCTCGAAGACGTCGGCGAACGCGCGCTCGATGCCGTGCCCGGACAGCCACAGGCTCACCGCCCTGACTCCGGGCGTGTCGATCAGCCAGCCTTCGCCCGGCAGCCGCAGCAACTGAGCGGCGACCGTCGTATGGCGCCCGCGGTGGTCGGCCTCGCGGACCACACCGGTGTCCATGACGTCGTCGTCGAGGAGGGCGTTGACCAGCGTCGACTTGCCGACACCGGACGCGCCGAGGAACGCCAGCGTCTTGTTGCCCGCCGCATACGCGCGGATCGCCCCCAGTCCGGAGCCGTCGCGGCCGCTGGCGAGCAGCACCGGGACGCCGAGCGCGACGTCGCCGAGCTGGTCGCTGCTCGGCGCCGGATCGTCGACAAGGTCCGACTTGGTCAACAGCACGACCGGTTGCGCGCCGGAGTCGAACGCGAGGACGAGCTCGCGCTCGAGCCGTCTCTGGTTCGGGGGCTTGCCGAGCGCGTGCACGAGGAAGACGACATCGATGTTGGCGGCGAGCGTGTCGGCCTCGAAGCGGTCACCCTCGAACGACGCCCGCCGCGTGAAGGCAGAGGTGCGGTCGATGACGTGTTCGACGCGTTCGCCGTCACCGGACGGCACGACCCAGTCCCCGATCGCCACGTCGGCGTACAGATTGCGCACGCGCGCCGGTGAGGTGTCGTCGGCAGTCGCCATGACCGTGCTCCAACCGCGGTCGATGCGCGACACCCGCCCCGGTGCCCCCGGCGACCCCAACGCCGCCCACGACGCCTGCAGCGCGTCGTTCCATCCCAGCCGTCGATCGGGGTCCACGGGGACGACGCTACGGGACACTTGTCACAGGAATGCTCCTGTTATCCCCCCTGACAGCGTCACACCCTCGCGCGTAGCCTCGCGCACATGCTTGCACGACTTGCCCGCTGGTGCGTCACTCACAAGTGGATAACCATCTTCGCCGTCTGGGTCCCCATCCTGGTCGGCGTCAACATCGTCGCTGGTGCCGCTGGTTCGGCGTTCAGCACCGACTTCACCTTCCCCGACTCCGAGTCGGCCGAGGTGATCGAACAGCTCGAGCCGGTCAACGCCGAAGCTGCCGGGTTTCCCGGTCAGATCGTCTTCCGATACGAGGGTGAGCAAGGGGTCAACAACCCCGAGGTGAAGGCGGCGATGGACGACATCTTCGCCAAGGTCGACGCGATGGAAGGCGTTTCGGTCACCAGCCCGTACGACCAGCCGAACCAGATAGGTCGCGACGGCACGATCGCGTTCGCGCAGGTGAACATCACCGACCGCGACCAGACCGAGCTGCTCGACTTCTCCGAGGCCGTGCAAGAGTTCGACGATCCCGTCACCGAGGGCTCGGGCACGATCGAAGGGCTGACGATCGAGTACGGCGGCGAGATCTTCGGCGAGTTCGAGCTCCCCGCCTCCGAGCTGTACGGCCTGATCGCGGCGATGATCATCCTGATCCTCGCCTTTGGCTCGGTACTCGCCATGGGCCTTCCGATCGGCACCGCCATCGTCGGTCTGGCAACGGGTGCGGGGCTGGTGACAATCCTCTCCCACGCATTGTCGATGCCCGACTTCACGGTCCAGATGGTGGCGATGATCGGACTCGGTGTCGGGATCGACTATGCGCTGTTCATCGTCCAACGCTTCCGCGAGGGTCTCGACCACGGCCACGACGTCGAAGCGGCCATCGTCGAGGCGATCGACACCAGCGGCCGGGCCGTGCTGTTCGCAGGCACGGCGGTGTTGATCTCGCTGTGCGGCATGTTCCTGATGGGCATGGCGTTCATGAACGGTCTCGCCGTCGGCGCCATCGCCGGCGTGCTGATGATGATGGCGGTCTCGATCACGTTGCTGCCGGCTTTCTTGGCGATCTGCGGGCGCCGCGTCAACGACACGTCGCGTGCCGCCCTCATCGCCGTCACGGTCTTCATCGTCGGGGCCATCGTCGGCGTCGTGACGGAGAACCCGGCGCCGTTCCTGGCAGCGTTGCTATTGGCGATCGTCGTCTACGGCGTGAGTTTCCTCGTCAAGTCGTGGCGGAAGCCGCTTCCGCACCGCGTCCAGAAGCCGCGCGAACAGACGTTCTGGTTCAGATGGTCGCGCCTCGTGCAGCATCGGCCGTGGCCGATGCTCGTCGCCGGGGTGGCGATCCTCGGATTCCTGACGATTCCGCTGTTCTCGATCAGGCTCGGCTTCGGCGACACCGGAAACCTGCCCGAGCGGCAGACGGCGCGCCGGGCGTACGACATGGTCGCCGAGGGCTTCGGGCCCGGGATCGGCGGCTGGACGGTCATCACGGTGTCAGGTCCCGAGGCTTCGGACCAGGCCGCGCTCGACGCCTTCACGGCGCAGCTGGCGGCCACCGAAGGCGTGGCACAGACGCCCCCGCCGGTGGCGCAGCAGATCGCTCCCGACCTGGCGATGATCCAGCTGTACCCCACGACGTCACCGCAAGACGAGGCCACGACCGACCTCGTCCAACGGCTGCGCGACGATGTGATCCCGGCCTCAGGCCTCGACGCCCGGGTCGGCGGCAACGCCGCCGGAACGATCGACTTTTCGAACTACATCGCCGGCCGGCTGCCGTACCTCATCGGTGCCGTGCTGATCCTGTCGTTCATCCTCTTGATGGCCGTCTTCCGATCGTTGCTCGTACCGCTCAAGGCGGTCATCCTCAACCTGTTGTCGATCGGGGCTGCCTACGGTGTGCTCGTCGCGGTGTTCCAATGGGGTCACGGAAAGGCGCTGATCGGCGTCGACAAGACCGGGCCGATCGAGGCGTGGATCCCGATGATGATGTTCGCGATCGTGTTCGGGCTCTCGATGGACTACGAGGTGTTCCTCTTGTCCCGCATCAAGGAGCACTACGACAAGACGCGCAACAACGCAGTCGCCGTCGCCGACGGCGTGGCCGTCACCGCACGGGTGATCACCGCCGCGGCGCTGATCATGGTGTGCGTGTTCATGTCGTTCGTGATCGGTGACGACCGCAGCCTCAAGATGTTCGGGCTGGGGCTGGCAGTCGCCGTTGCCATCGACGCCACCGTGGTCCGCATGCTGCTCGTGCCGGCCACGATGGAGCTGCTCGGCGACCGCAACTGGTGGATCCCGAAGTGGCTCGACCGAATCCTGCCCAACATCGACGTCGAGGGTCCGCACGAGATCGCGCCGCAGGAGGCGGAGGAGGAGCGCGAGCCCGAACCCGTCGCGGGTCAGTAACACCCGCGCCCGCATCGGATCCACGTCCGGGCGGGGACTGGTCCCGGAGTTGTCCACGGGTTGAGTCCCTACCGTCCTGTCGCGACAGGACGAAAGGACAACCCCTCCATGACGCTCATCCGAGTCGAGCCCGAGAGCATCCGCCGCTATGGGCACGCGGCGCAGACGATCTTCGACGGCATGCACAGTTCGTTGATCGAGCTCGTCGATCAGGTCGTGGCCGTCCGGTACTTCGGTCCCAACGCGTTCACCTTCAAGTCAGAGGTCGGTCGGCTCGCGGCCGACTTCGCCAACCGCCTGCACGTCGACATGCAGTCGATGTCAGAGGCCGTGCGGACATCGACCACCAACATCGCCGCCGCACTCGGCGGCAGCCCCATCTCGATCCGTCTCGACCCACGGCCGATAACGCCGCCGGCGCCGGCCGCCGCCGACTTCGTCGACGTCGACACCGCGGCCCTCGAGGCGCTGATCCCGGTCGTCATCAACCGCTTCGAGGCGCTCCGCGGCGGGCTGGGATCGAACGTGACGCAGCTCCAAGCCACCGACTGGCAGGGAAACGCCAAGCGCCTCGTGGTCGAGGCGGTCACCCGCGTGTCCTCGTCGGCACGTGCGCGGTGCGACACCGCCGAGGTGGCGATCACGTCGTTCGTCCGCAGTCAACTGGAAGGCGTTCTCGCGGCTGACCGTTAGGTTCTGTGGCTGACTCGCCCCGTCGGCGAGGCTTGACAAGCGCACTCTTCATCACCTAGCCAAAGGGCCCGATGGCAAAGCCCCTGGTCATCGTGGAGTCTCCCGCGAAGGCCAAAACGATCTCGAAGTTCCTCGGCGGTGCCTTCGACGTGCGCGCCTCGATCGGACATGTTGCCGACCTGCCGAGCAAGGGCCTCAACATCGACGTCGACAACGGCTTCAAGCCGACGTACGAGCTGACCGACCGCGGCAAGCAGGTGGTGAAGGACCTGCGGGCGGCGCTCAAGGACGCGTCCGAGCTGTACCTGGCCACCGACGAGGACCGCGAGGGCGAGGCGATCTCGTGGCACCTGCTCGAGTATCTCAACCCCAAGGTGCCGGTCAAGCGGATGGTGTTCCACGAGATCACGCAGGCCGCGATCGACCAGGCCGTCAACAACCCGCGCCAGATCGACTACGGGCTCGTCGACGCCGCCGAGACCCGGCGCATCCTCGACCGGCTGTACGGCTACGAGGTGTCGCCGGTGCTGTGGAGGAGGGTCAACCGCGGCCTGTCCGCGGGGCGCGTGCAAAGCCCGGCGATCCGCCTGATCGTCGAGCGCGAACGTGAGCGGATCGCGTTCGTGAGCGCCGGCTACTGGGACATCGAGTTGCAGTCGGCGACGGCCCCATCGTTCGCAGCCACGCTCGTGGCCGTCGACCACACCCGCATCGCCAGCGGCAAGGACTTCGACGCCAGGGGAACAGTCGCCACCGGTGTCCTCGCCCTCGACGAGGCGCGCGCAACGGCGCTGGCCGACGGCCTCGCCGAGGCTCCCTTCACCGTGCGCTCCGTCGACGAGAAGCCGTACCGCTCCTCGCCCAAGCCGCCGTTCATGACGTCGACGTTGCAGCAGGAGGGTGGGCGCAAGCTGCGCCTGTCGTCGTCGCAGGTGATGCGTCTCGCACAGGGTCTGTACGAGCGCGGGTTCATTACGTACATGCGAACCGACAGCGTGGCACTGTCCGCGGAGGCGCTGCAGGCCACCCGTGCCGCAGTGGCCGGCGAATACGGTCAGCAGTACCTCTCACCCCAGCCCAAGCAGTACTCGTCGAAGTCGAAGAACGCCCAGGAGGCGCACGAGGCGATCCGGCCGAGCACACCGTACCGCGCCCCGCAAGTCGTCCAGCGCGAGCTCAACGCGCAGGAGTTGGCGCTGTACCGGCTGGTGTGGCAACGCACACTGGCCTCGCAGATGGCCGACGCCACCGGCACCACGGTCAGCGTCCGTCTCGGTGCAACCTCCGCCCACGAGTCGACCGATTGCGAGTTCGCGACGTCCGGCACGACGATCACGTTTCCCGGGTACCGCGCCGTGTACGTCGCCGAGGACGAGGGCGACGGCACCAAAGAGGCGCTGCTGCCGCCGCTCGCCGCCGGCGACCACGTGCCGGTCGAGTCGCTGACCCCGCAAGGTCACGCCACCACACCGCCGACCCGCTACACCGAAGCATCGCTGGTCAAGCGTTTGGAGGAGCTCGGCATCGGGAGGCCCTCGACGTGGGCCTCGATCATCCAAACG
>DASQTR010000472.1:0-5046 GCA_035641795.1 Ilumatobacter sp. | reverse complement strand
GGATCGGCTGGAAGGTCCCGTAGTCGAGATAGCTCTTGAGCTTCACGAGCGCCTGCACGACATCGGCGTTGCCGAGCATGAACGCGCTTCGCCAGCCGGCCATCGAGAAGCTCTTCGTCATCGAGTACTGCTCGACGGCGACCTCCTTGGCCCCTTCGGCTTGGAGAATGCTGACCGGCTTCACGCCGTTGAAGCCGACATCGGCGTACGCGAAGTCGTGGACGGCGATCATCTCCCGCTCACGACAGAAATCCACCACGCGCTGCATGAACGGCAGATCGACTGTGGCGCCGGTGGGGTTGTGGGGAAACGAGATCACGAGCACGCGAGGCTTTGGCCAACCGAGGTCGTACGCGGTGTGGAGGCTCTCGAAGAAGTCCTCGGCGAAGTTCTCACGGGCGCTCGGGTGACTGAGACCGCGCATGGGAACCTGGCGGAGGTCGGCGCCGGCGAACAGCGGCCCGTAGATGTGGATCGGGTAGCTCGGGCTCGGGACGATCGCCGCGTCGCCACGGTCGAGCAGCACCCACATCAGGTGGCTGAAACCCTCCTTCGACCCGATCGTGTTGGTGACCTCCAGCTCAGGATCGACCTCGACGCCCCAGGTACGCCGGTAGTAGCCGGCGATCGCCTCGCGCAGCTTGGGCAGGCCGCGGCTCAGCGAGTACCGGTGGTTGCGCGGGTTGCGGGCCGCCTCGGCCAGCTTGTCGACGGCGATTTGCGGCGATGGGATGTCGGGGTTCCCGAAGCCCAGGTCGATCACGTCTGCACCCGCCCGACGGGCCTCGATCTTCAGGTTGTTGATGACCGTGAACACGTACGGCGGCAAGTTCGTGATGCGACGGAACTCCATTCGGACGACGCTACCCGGCGGCTTCTTGGAGGCGCGTGTGGGATGATGCGGCGATGGCCAAGCAGCCCTCCGAGGGGTGCATCTTCGTCGTCATCGAGATCCCTCGCGGGAGCCGCAACAAGTACGAGATCGATCACGAGGGCGGCCGCGTGTTCCTCGATCGCAGGCTGTTCACAGCGACGACGTATCCGGCTGATTACGGGTTCGTCCCCGACACGCTCGGCGGGGACGGCGATCCACTCGATGCCCTGGTGCTGCTCGAGGACCCGGTCTATCCAGGTGTGTGGGTGGAGGCGCGACCGGTCGGCGTGCTCTACATGCGCGACGAAGCCGGTGAGGACGCCAAGCTCATCTGCGTCCCGCCCAAGGAGCCGCGCTGGGCCAACGTGGAGGACCTGAGCGACCTCTCGTCGGCATTGCGAGCCGAGATCCAGCACTTCTTCGAGGTCTACAAGGCGTTGGAGCCGGACAAGTACTCGTCGGCGTTGGGCATGGCAGGACGGGACGCCGCCTGGCGCGAGATCGAAGAAGCGCGCGCGAATTTCGTCGCATAACGACCCGCATTCGTCCGACTCAAGGCTGCGACGCCTTTCCGGACCCGCCCGGGGCGTCCGCGACTGAGTGGACTCCCCCTCACATCCCGCCCCGCAGTCGGCCGACGTGAACGAACACGCGCGACGCCGGCCGCTCCGACTGCCAGAGCTCAGCAATCGCACGCCGGCGAGACGTGAATCAACCCGCAGGCCGGAAAGGCACTAATCGTCGTGCACGCTGTAGAGCAGTGCGGCACCGACCGCACCGGCGCGCTCGTTCCAGTGCGCGAACGCCACTTCCGGCATCGGTCGCAGCTCGGGCTGATAGATCAGCTCGCGAAACCATGTCTTGATGGGCGCGAGGTAGAGATCGGCGCCCGCCGCCAGGCCCCCGCCCAGTACGAACATCTGCGGGTCGAGCACGTTGGTGAGGTTCACCAGTCCGAGCGCCACCCAGCGACCGAAGTCGTCGATCACCCGCAACGCGTCCGGGTCGCCTTCGCGTGCGGCCTGCATCACCATCTCGCCGCGCACCGCTTCGGAGTCGCCGCCGGCCAGGTCGAGTACACGATTGACCCGGCGCCCCACCGCCGCCTCGCGAGCGAGTCGCGCTAGCCCGGAGCCGGAGGCGTAGCGCTCCCAACACCCCCGTCGGCCGCACGGACACGGCGGACCATCGGGATCGACCACGATGTGCCCGTACTCGCCTGCGAAGCCGTGCTTGCCGCGCTGGAGCTTGCCGCCGGCGACGAGACCGCCGCCGATGCCGGTGCCGAGCGTGACGAGCACCATGTCCGTGGCGCCTTTGCCGGCGCCGTACAGCCATTCGGACGCTGCGGCGCACGTGGCATCGTTGTCCACGTGCACCTTGTGCCCGACGCTGTCGCCGAGCAGGCCGGCCACGTCGAAGTCGGCGACGCCGTCGAGGTTGGGAGCTGCGCGCAGCACGCCGTCGTGCGTCACGAGCCCTGGCACACCGACACCCAGCTCGTCGTACGGACCGAGCACCGCGGCCAACTCGGCGAGCGTGTCGATCAGCTTGGGCAGGCTCCCCGGGCCACGCGGCGTAGGGCGACGATCTTCGGCCACGACATTGCCGGAAGCGTCGAGAGCAACACCGAGGCATTTGGTGCCGCCGACATCGATGCCGACCGTTCGCCCGGCAACTGTCATGCGGCGGCGTACGTCATGCCTCGGCGTACGCCTTCATCTCTTTGATCGCGTTCAGGATCCGGCGCTCGGCTCGGCGCTTGACGAATCCTGGCAGTGGGACGACCAGCTCGATCGCCAAGTCGTACTGCACGAGCGTGCCACCGTCGTTGGTCGGCTCGAATCGATAGGCGCCCTCGATCGAGCGCTGGATGTCGCCCTTCACCATCGACCAAGCCAGCATGTCGGGGGCGTTCGAGTAGTCGTACAGCAGTGTGTAGTGCGTGCTCCGTCCGAGCGCCGACGTCCGGAACTCCACTTGGCTCGGCCGCCCGTCGTCGTCGCGGGCGGTGATCACCACGTCTTTCACGTCGCGCGCCCATTCGGGATAACGCTCGATGTCGGTTGCGATCGCCCACACGGTGTCGGGCGAGGCCGCGATCGTGATCGTGTCTGAAGCGGTCTCAGCCATGGTCAGCATTCTGCCCGATTTCACCCGCACTTGTGGTGACCTTGACGGCCGCGCACCGGGGCGTGAACGTGCCGTGTGTCACCGCCCAGAGACCGTTGAGACCGAACCCCAGCATCGGCACGAGGAACCCCACAGCGAGCGACGAGCCCGGGTTGCCATCAGGTCCATCCGGCCGCGCGAACGTGGTGACCGCTGCGATCGCCACCTGCGCCGACAGCGTCAGCAGCAACGTTCGGCGCACGCGCTTGGGGATCGCCGACCCGAGCAGCAGGTACAGCTGGCTGACCGAGATCTCGTCGACGCGACTGCGCTGCACCGCCAGCCAGTACGAACACAGAAAGGCGAACACGCCGATCGTGAACAGTGTCATCGCAGTCACGGCACCGACCCATTGGGCGGCGGTGGAGAAGTCGATCGCGGCGTAGGCGGCGGTGGCGCCGAAGATCGCGGTCAGGATCATGTCGGCGCGGATGATCCGCTCGCCGTCGTTCACGCCGGTCAGGGTATGCGACGTCGGCGCGTATGCGAGTCGTCGGTCAAACTCCCAAGGCGGCGCCCAGCCGGGCGGTGAGCACTTCATAGGAGAACTCGGCCTCGGCTCTTCGGCGGGCCGCCTTGCCCATTCGTTCCCGCTCGGCGTCGTCGTCGAGCAGCCGGCGGAGGGCGGCAACCGTTTCGCCGATGTCGTCGGGCCGGCGCACGATCAGTCCGGTCTCGCCGTCGGCGACGGCGTCGGCCGCTCCCCCGCTGTCGCCCGCCACCTGGGGGACGCCGCAGGCGGCGGCCTCGACGAACACGATTCCGAAGCCCTCCTGCTCGAGCCCGGCCCAGCGGTTGCGGCACAGCATTGCGAACACGTCGGCACACCCGTAGAGACCCGGCAGGTCGCCGTTGGCGACACGGCCGAGGAATCGCACCGGCGCGGCGAGGTCGACTGCCAGCCGCTTCAGGCGATGCTCGTCGCGCCCGCCGCCCGCGATTGCGAGCACCAGGTCAGGGTGGCTGTGCCTGAGCAGGGCTGCGGCGCGGATCGCGTTGTCGAATCCCTTCCTCGGCACCAATCGCGACACCCCGAGCACCACCTGGGCGTCCAGCGGCAGCCTGAACGCGCGCCGGCTGTCAGCGCGCTCAGCGGCGGTCAGCGGCCGGAAGCGTTCGACATCGACGCCGGGTGGCACCACCGTGGTCGGCAGCGCTTGGCCGGCGGCGCGCTCGGCCTCGGCGGCAGGATAGGTGCCGGCGGCGATCACGTGACGGGCGTTGCGCAGCACACGCCCGAGCGCCTGTTTGGCGCCGGGGATGCGAGCCGGCACGGCGACCTCGGCGCCGTGCAGCACGACGTCGTAGGGCAACTCGAGCGACGCCCCGATGAGGCCGAGCGGCACCGCCGGATCGAGCACGACGAGCTCGGCCCCGAAGCGCCGGGCGAGCTCGTCCACGCGCCGCACCATGATCGGGTGCGGGAGCAGCACCGGTTCCGGCACGCGCTCCACGGCGAACGGCTGGGCGGCGTCGAACTCCGCCGCGCCGGCGTACGGGCTGGTGAGCACGGTGAACCGGTCGGGTGGCAGCCGCCGCCACCACTCCCACAGCAGCGATTGGATGCCGCCGATCTTGGGGGGGAAGTCGTTGGTGACCAGGAGGTGCTTCATGCGTGCGCGGCAAGGCGCTCGGCGGCCCACTCGGCGTGCTCGCGCAGGATCGGGTCGGTCGACCTGCGGTAGCGCTCGAGCGTGCGATGCACCCGGGGGTCGCACGGGTCGCCGACGTTGCCGAGCACGACCAGCGCGTTGCGACGCCACCACACCGGGTCGCGGTTGGCGAGGTACCACCGTCCATGTCGCTCGATCAGCTGCTCGTCCGTGGCGTCGAGCATGTCGAGCACATCGACCCATGCCTGCGGCTGCTCCCCGTCAGAGGGGGCGACGACGCGGTGACGCGAGCCCAGCCGTTCCGCCGGCGGGCACACCTCCTGGCAGTCGTCGCATCCGTACAGCCGGTCGCCGAGGACTTCTCGGAACTCGACCGGGAACGATCCG
>DASQTR010000471.1:0-2774 GCA_035641795.1 Ilumatobacter sp. | reverse complement strand
CCGCCTCTGCCCCACTCAGCTTGCCCCGCACGGTCCGCACCGCGGTGCTCAGCAGTTCGATCATCTGAACCCGTGTTTCGCGCCGGAGCGCCTCGACGACGAGGTTCAGGCCGATCGAGTTGACGAAGTACACGATCGCCTGCGGTCGGCGGCGAGCGGTCCAGGCGACCACATGGGTGATCAGGTCGTCGAGTCCGGCGACCGCGTCGCGAGTCGGGAGCCGCGCTCGAATCTCGTCGAGCAGCTGATCGGCGAACTGCTGCATTCCCTCCGTGAGGATCTGCTCCTTCGATGCGAAGTGGTAGTAGACCGCGGCGGGCGTCATCTCCACCGCGCTGGCAATGTCCTGGACGGTGACCTCGTCGACCGGCATGGTGGCGAACAACCCCATGGCGCCGTCGATCACGACCTGACGCCGCGAAGGACGATGCGCGGGTCGGCGGGGTGCAGCTGCGGCGTCGATCGGAGAGACGATAGATGACGCCCTACCACCGACCACCGCTGCGACGGCGTCGACCGGCAATGATGTGCCGATGAGTGAGCCGAGCTGATGAGTGAGTCGCGTGACGAGATCGCCACGTCCTTGCCGGCCCATCGACCGTCGCGACGCAACGACATCATCGACGCCGCCATCCGCCAGTTCTCACGCAAGGGCTTCGTCGACGCCGCGATCAGCGATGTCGCCGAGGAGGCGGACGTGGTCGTGACCGCGGTCTACTACCACTTCTCGGGCAAGGAGGAGCTGTTCAGCGCGGCAGTCAACCGGGTGTTCCAGTCGATCAGCGACGTCGTGGCAGCCGCTCGCGGCGACGACGAGCCCGGGAACGCGGCGGCGCTCGATGCAGTGATCGACGCCGTGTGGAACTGGATCGACGACCACCCGGAAGAAGCGACGTTGCTGTACCTGCAGCTTCCCGGCGCCACGCGACAGATCACCACGCTGCGGCAGGAGTTCGAGGAGCAGCACGTCCAACGCGCCTTCGGGTATCTCGGCGGCGAAGGCCGCGGGCGGCCGTCGGCGGCGCGGCGGGCGGTGGAGACGTTGACCGCGCGCACACTTGTCGACCTGCTGATCTCGGTGCACACCATGCGCCTCGTCGATGGCCCGTTGAGCGGCGAGCCAGGACCGAAGCTGCGCAAGGCGGTACACGAACTGGCGGCGCGGTTGGTCAACACCTAGGGCTCGGGATCGAAAGATGTTCAGCTGCGGCGCGCGACCCATGCACAGGCGTTGGCGAGCAATCGCCGGAACTGCGGGTGCTCCATCGTGCTGGGTCCGTGCCCCGGCAGCACGTACACGATCCGGCTGCGCCCCGGCTCGCTCGTCCAACCGAGCAGGCGGCTCGCAGCCTGCTCGGGAGCGGGCACACACTCGTCGAAGCGCACCTCCCTGTACGTGTCGATCATCGTGCGGGCAGAGTTCTCGGCAGCAGTCGTGAGCAGCGGCGTCACTTGGTCCTCGAAGACCGGACACAGGTACAGCTCGTCGTCGACGTCGAACGGCTGCAAGCCAGCGCACACCGGGTGGTCGGGCGCGGCAATGTCGACGCGATAGCGCGCCATCCGGTATCCCGAGGCAGGCACCTCGACCCCGTGCAGCACACCCGGTTTGTAGAGGAAGCGCCCGCCGAGGACGTCGGCCCATTCATCCCATGTCGACCAACCTGCGAGTGCGTGGTGGAGGGCGACGATGCCCTGCCCGGCGGCGAGCAGCTCGAGCAGCGCCGACCTCGTCTCCGGTGAGGGCTCGCTCGACCGCGGCTCGGCGCCCCGCGCCAACGCCAGCCCTGGGATGTCGTACAGGACTATCGCGTCCCACGTGCCGGCGTGCTCCGGACGCAGCCAACGCTGTGCCGCGGGCTGGGTCGCATGCGCCCACTCCCAGCCAAGCGCCTCACCGACGCCGTCGAACATCGCCCGCAGCGCCTCGAGATCGAACCGGTGACCGCCGGTGATCGCGAGCACCCGCCCGGTCACACGCGAAGCCGTCGGAGAGTAGGCCGCGTCCACGTTCGGACACTAGGCCGTGTCAAGAAAGTGGTCGCGGCACCCGCCGCTGCGGGTGCCGCGACCCCGCGTCGATCAGACGCCCCACAGCTCCTTGAAGGCCTCGTCGGCACCAGGCGGGAACCAGTCGCCACCGGCGTCGATGATCTCCTGAGCGAACGCGGGATCATCGACGATCACCGTCGGCAGCGACGCTGCGTCGCGCTCCTCGTCGAGCGTCATGCCGAGGCTCAAGCGAGCCGCGGCATCGACCATCAACCATGAGGCGTAGCCCTTCGGGTCCGCCGACCAGGCGCCCATCGTGCCGTCGACGATCTCCTGCAGGTCGATCGTCGAGAAGTCCTGGCCGTACTGCTTGACCTGGTCGTCGAGACCCGCCGTCTGGAGCGCGGCAGTGACGCCGCCGGGCAGGTCGCCGAACGAGTAGAAGACGTAGTTCAGGTCGGAGTTGGCCTGCACCTTCGACACCACCGAGGCGGGCACTCGTCCACCGATCAGGTCGTCGAGCGTGACGTTGAGCTCCTCGTACTGGCAGTCGGGGCAGTTCTCCTCCAACTGGGCGATGAAGGCGTCGGTCTCGACCTTGAGCACCGGGAAGTCAGGGATGCTGACGATCAGGACGTTCATCGCGCCGCCGGAGTCGACGATCCCCCAGTCGGCCATCAGTGGGCCGGTCTTCTCGACGAAGCTCTCGTCGCCACACTGCATCTGAATCGTGTCGGGGCTGGGGTCGTCGGTCCCGAAGCAGCTGAGCACACCGATACCTG
>DASQTR010000470.1:0-4590 GCA_035641795.1 Ilumatobacter sp. | reverse complement strand
TGAGAGGGGCAGGTACGTCGATCAAGCACCGAACTACGCGGAACTATCGGCGCACCTCACCTGCGCACCGCCTGCTGTTGCTGGTCGAGCCGCACAGATCGCCGGTTACGTGCTCGCATTGCCCCTCGACGCGGTCGTTGTTATGTGCGCTTGTGGCTGCTCCACTTCGCAAGCTGCGCGTAGTCGTGTTCAAGGAGCTGTACACGTCGGGGCAACGAGGTGCGCGAGTTCGAGGTAGCGGCGACGCGCGAAGGACGCGGGGTCGACGTGCTGATCGCCCGTGGGACGGTCGAGGTGGCCGAGCTGACCCGTGGCGGTCAGGTTGTTCGCTCGGCTCGCTTCATGGCGAGTCGAGTCGTGGCCGTCGTCGAGCACCCCGCCCCGCAGGAAGCATCTTCGGACTGACCCGGCAGCCGTCTTCGAGACCGCCCACCCCGTGTTGTCGAGACTTGGTTGCGGCGACGGCCTGCCAGTTGCGGACCGGGACCGCCGCGACAGCTTTTATGTCCGCTGTCGCGATCCTCGTCTTGGCACTGGCGAGGAATCGGAAGGTCGGTTGCGCACGACGGGCTTCGCCTGAGATTCATGGGTGGCGAAAGCGTCGAACACGAGGTCCACGTGTCGCCGTCGTGCGGCGTCGCTGATCAGGTGTGGCGTCACGTGTGCCATCTGCATGTAGCCGACGTAGACGTAATAGAGGAGCACCGCACGATCGAGGGCGTCGGCTGAGTCCCACCCCAGCTTCTGGAGCTGCTCGGCGATGTAGGTGATCCGGCGCTCGGCGACCCGGCGCACCGCGCGAACCGCGGCCGGGTGCTCCGGGTTGGCGAGCAGCACGATCTCGGCCGCGTCCGTCGGCCCGAATTCGAAGCCGGTACCGAGAATCTTCTTCAGGCGCATGGCCGGGTCGGGCTCTCGCTCGAATTCCTCGATCACGGCTTCGGTCCGTCGTTGCTCCCAGTTGTCTAGCGCCGCCTGGATCAGGGCGTCTCGGTCCTTGAAGTGCCAGTAGAAGCTGCCCTTCGTGGCGCCGAGCTCCGCGGCGACGGTTTCAACGGCAACGGCATCGACGCCGCCCCTAGCGATCGCCGCGAGGGCCGCTCTTGCCCAGTCGTCGGGGGTGAGCGGACGCTGACCCGGCTTGCGCACAAACGTACGGTACCGTATGGTCGACCATACGGCACCGTACGTTCCGGGCCAATGAGGAGTGAGCGATGAGCGTCGAGCTGACCATCGCCGGACTGAGCTGCGCCGTCCTCGCGGTGGGCCACTGGCTTGCCGGGCGCTCGGTCCTTCCCGGTCTCAGGGCGCAACGCATGCCGAGCTCGCAATTCGGTCCGCCACCGATGACCCTCGGCATGGTCCGCTTTACCTGGCACATCGTCACCGTCGTGCTGGTCGCCTTCGCGACCCTTCTCATAACACTCGCCTGGGCTGGGGATGCCGATCCCGAGACGCTGCTGCTGCGATGGCTTGCAGCGTTTTGGGTTGCCGCCACGGCAACCGTGCTCTGGGTTGCCCGGCGCCGTCCGCGCAATCTCTTACGTTTACCGGTGCCGGTGCTCTTCGTCGTTATCGCCGTGATGTGCTGGACGGCATCCACATGAGCATTGACACGTTCCGTAAGCCCTCTGAGGCCATCGCATCCAGCCACCAGCGGTTGCTCCCGGCCACGGGTGTCGTCTTTGCGGTGGCGTTGCTCGTCCACGGCGCGGATCACGTCCGTCGAGGGATCGGGGAACTAGCGCCTTCGGTGTTCTGGCTGGGCAACGTCCAGACGGTCGGGGCCCTCACCGCCCTGTACCTGGTCTTCACACGCCACCGTTGGGCACCCGCCGCCGCCATCGTGATCGGGTTCGCCAGCGCCGTCGGGTTCACAGTCGTCCACCTGTTCCCGGACTGGGGTCCCCTCAGTGACGCCTTTCCCGACGCGCACAGCCACGCCGACGTGACGCTGTTCTCGTGGTTCGCCGCGTTGTTCGAGATCGGAGCGGATCTTGCCTTCGGCGCCGCTGGCGTGTTCACGCTGCGGACGAGCCGCAAGGCACGTCGCCGTCCGCTCGAAACGGCAACCGGGCTTGCCGGTTGACCGTGGCCGATTCGAGCGTGCTACCGAGTACGCGACGGCAGGCTCCAGCGAGCGCAGATGTTCCACTTCGACACCGCCGCGATCCTCGACTTCCTCATCCGGGCAAAACTCTCAAGTTCATAAACCCTCCCAAGCCCGTTCACACCCAGCCGACTTACTTGCATCCCGCCCAGAGATGCGGTGCGCGCTCCAGTCGCTCGTCGAATCAATGGAGGTTCATGAATGAGACTCCCCGACACCGAGCACACCTCTCGGCCCTGGCGGATCCACGAGCTCACCCGCGACTTCCGGCTTGAAGATGTGTGGGCGTTGCCCACGCCGAGCGCGCGGAGCGACTTCCCTCGACTGGTGCAGTTGATTGCATCGGCCGATCCCTCGCAGGGCACTTCCCTTGCCGTCCGGACGCTCTTCGCGATCCGATGGAAGATAGGCGAGCTACTCGGCTGGGACGGCCTGGACGCCGGCCTCGGCTCCCGAGTGGCGACGCTCCGTGACCGGTTGCCGGCGGATCTGCGCAGCGCCCCGTCCGGTCCGGACTTCGACTCGCTCCCATTCCGCCCGCTGTACCTGCTCGACGATGAGTTTGCCGCTGAGATCGCGAACCGCACGATGCACGGGGTCCTGCACCTCGGCTGGGTCCCAGACGGGACTGGTGGCTACAGGGGCCAGATGGCGGTCTTGGTGAAGGCAAACGGTCTGTTCGGGACTGCCTACATGGCCGCGATCAGGCCGTTCCGGCACTTGATCGTCTACCCGGCGATCATGCAAGAGGTTGAGCGGTTCTGGTGGGCACATGCTCGTGAACCGACACCGACGCACGCGGCTTAATTGCTGGGAGCCGCGGCGGCACCGACCATGAATCGGGACACTGCCATCGACGTTCTCGATCGACTGCACAAGGCGCAGAACGAATTTTACGCCGGCGGCTCCGGTATTGGACTAAGGCGGCTCCTGGCTCCGAACATCACGTGGATCGTTCCTGGCGACAATCGCATCGCTGGCACGTACCGTGGTCACAAGGACGTGTTCGAGTACTTCCGACGACGACGCGATCTCGCCAGACACACGTTTCGGATGAAGCGACGAGACGTTCTCGTCGGCGACGGAAACCGTCTCGCTGCGATTACCGACGGGTTCGCCACGATCCGCGATGTTGCTTATCGCTGGTCGACCGTGGGCCTGTACGACGTCACCGGCCGACAGATCGCAGCCTGTTGGCTGCTTCCACTTGACCAACGCACGTTTGACGCGATTTGGTCCGCGTGACCTCTGAGCGCGACGGGCTCGTAACTCTCGATCGTCGCTCGTTGTCGCAATGCACAAAGTCGCGCCAGAACGACGCGTCGGACCGCCGGTCAGGAGACGCAGACGACACGCGTCAGACCGTCAAGATCCTGTAGAAATCCGAGTTCATGGATGGCGCGGTGCGGCGCCGTAACGAATGAGGCACTGATGTCGATCCAGCAGGTCGACTGCGTGCGCGTGGTGACCTGGAACCTGTGGTGGCGTTTCGGTGCGTGGCAGGAACGGCTGGAGGCTATAGCCGAGGTCCTGCGCGAGATCGATGCTGACTTCTGTGGGCTTCAGGAAGTTTGGGCGGACGAGGTGAGCAACGAGGCGGTGGTGTTAGCGGAGCGCCTTGGCATGTACGCGTCGTGGGTACCGACGCCGGCGCCCGACCGCTGGCAACGGCGCCTCGGCGACCCGACGGTGACCATGGGTAACGCCGTGCTCAGCCGGTGGCCGGTCGTCAATCAACGTCACATCCATCTACCAGCCGGCACCGACACCGACGAGGGCCGTACAGCAATGCTTGCCGAAGTCGCATCACCGTACGGCCGGATCTCGATGTACAACACCCAGTTGAACTCGGCGCCTTCGCATTCCGCGGTACGCGTCGAACAAGTGGTTGCACTCGCCCAATTCATTGGGCGCCATGTCGCGGACGCGTTCCCGATCGTGCTGACCGGTGACTTCAACGCGTTGCCGGACTCCGACGAAGTCCGTCTGATGGAGGGACACCTGACCGCGCCAGCGGTCACGGGCCTTCTATTGATCGACACATGGCGCTACGCCGCACCCGGCAATCAGGGGTTTACGTGGAACCGCCGCAACCCGCACGTCGCCGCCACGTTCGAGCCCAGTGCCCGCATCGACTACGTCTTCGTCGGACCGCCTGGACCCACAGGCCAGGGTCATGTGGTTTCGGTCGACCTCGTCGGTGATCAGCCGAGGCACGGGATCTGGCCATCCGACCACGCCGGCGTCGTGGTCGACCTTCAGACGCGCCAGCACTGACCTGACTGCACGAAGTCGCGCGTTGCCCAACGTGGTCGGGCCGTTCGGCGTGACGGGCGGGTCACTTCGTGTGGTGCCCGGCCTCTGCCTCCGCGCTCCGAACGCGCGCGCACCGAACGTCACAGACGGGCACCGCTAGCCGCGCCCTATCGGCACGTACGCGCTCGAGCGCACTTGGATGCGATCATCACCCGGTGGTGATC
>DASQTR010000469.1:0-16916 GCA_035641795.1 Ilumatobacter sp. | reverse complement strand
ATCGGCTCGGCGCTGCTGCACCCGTCGATGCGCAGCATCGGCCGTCGCGAGCGCCGGGAGCAGCTCACGCTCACACGCTTCCGCATGGCGCTTGTCGGTTTGGCGCTCCTTGCGCCGGTCGTGGTGCTGTTCGCAGACGAGTCGTCGGAGTCCCGACTGATCTCGCTCGTGCTCTGTGAGTTGCTGGCGCTCGTCGCCGTGCTGCGTGTCTTCCATGCCATGCGTCTCCAGACGCAGACGCAGGCGACCCTCGCTCATCGCGCGTCACACGACGAACTGACGGATCTTCCGGGACGCCAGCTGCTCACGCGGCTGGCCGATGGCTGTCTGACGCAGTCCGGCGAGCCGGTCGCCATGATGTTCATCGACCTCGACCAGTTCAAGTACGTCAACGACTCGCTAGGACACGCCTACGGAGACCGATTGCTCGTGCACGTCGGTGAACGGCTCCTCACACTGGTGCCCGACGGGGCGGTGGTGTCACGCTTCTCGGGCGACGAGTTCCTCGTCCTTGCTCCAGGACTAGACGCGCACGCCGCCGTGCGGCTCGGTGATCTGCTCCGAACCGAGTTGGCGCGACGCTTCGTGCTGGACGACGGGACCGAGATGTTCGTCTCGGCATCGATCGGCGTCACCACAGCGCGCGCGGGGACGGGTGTGCGGGCGGCCACGCTCATCCAGGAAGCGGACGCGGCGATGTACGAGTCGAAAGGAATGGGACGGAACACGGTGACCTTGTTCGACCGCTCCATGCGCGAGCGACTCGATCGCCGCATGCAGCTCGAGCGCGACCTACGCTCCGCCGTCGACGCGGGAGATGTACGTGTCGTCTACCAGCCGATCGTCGCGTGGCCCGAACGGCGAATCATGGGTTTCGAGGCGCTCGCCCGCTGGCGACGCGACGACGAGGATGTCTCGCCCGAGGAATTCATCGCGATCGCCGAGGAATCGGGCCTGATCCTCCCGCTCGGCGAGTTCGTGATCGACGAGGCGTGCCGCCAACTCGTGTGGCTGCGGCGGCACGTGGACGGGGCCGACGGCGCCTTCGTGTCAGTCAACCTGTCGCCACGCCAGCTGCGAAGCAGCGACATCGTCGACGTCGTCGCCGAGACCCTCGAGCGGCACGGCTTGAGCGGCGAGGCGTTGTACCTGGAGATCACCGAGGGAGTGATGATGGGAGACGCCGTCGCCGCCGCGGCGGCGATGGCAGGGCTCGGCGCGTTGGGGGTGCGGTTGTCGGTCGACGACTTCGGGACCGGCTTCTCGTCGCTCGCATACCTCAAACGATTCCCGGTCGATGTCGTCAAGATCGACCGCTCGTTCGTGACCGATCTCGGCCGCACGAGCGCCGACGAATCGCTGATTGCGGCGATCGTCCGGATGTCGTCGGCGCTCGGACTCGTCACCGTCGCCGAGGGTGTGGAAACGGAGGAGCAGGCGGTGCGCCTCGCCGCCCTCGGGTGTCACCAGATGCAGGGCTACCTGTTCAGCCCCGCAGTGCCGATGGTCGAGCTACCCGGTGTGATCGCTCGCCTCCACCGGTCCTACGCCCGACTGGCGAGCCGGCGGCGCTGCGCCGTGGCGCCCGGCCGGACGGGACCACCGCTGTGATCGTTGCGAGGCCTCAACGACGCTCACGGAGATGTTCCGAGTGGGGCGGCTCGAACAGTGGTTCCGGCAGTTCGGCGACATACCAGGTTTGGCGATCGACCACGCCGACCTGAGCGCGCGGGAACTGCGACGCGATGCGGCCGGTAAGCGTGTCGGTGTCGAACGCCGTCCGGTTGAACTCGCAGATATCGAAGGCGAGGACACCGCCCACGCGGGCCGGCACCTGCCACATCTCGGTGTAGATCCGCCCGAACAATGTGCGGCCCCGGAGCCGGGGTGAAACCATCACCAGGATCCCGAAGTAGATCGCGCGCCGGGCGGCATGCTCCGGATACTTGGCGCGCAAGAATTGGGGCGAGATCTGGGGAACGGCCTCGAGCACGTTGGTGAGCATGCCCAGCCCTACCGGCTGCCCCTGCTGCCGGCCGACGATCTTGAGGATGTCCGGGTTCGCCAGCTCAGCGAGAATCTCATCACGAGGGTAGAGGTGCTGCAGAATCGCCAACTCGGCGAGGGGCGCGAAGTTCTCGCGGTACGCCTCCCACAGCGCCTCTGCGTCATCGCCATCGATCCGGAGTTCGTGGGTGATCGCGATCGAGCGGTCCGGCGGCACCCCGACGGCGTCCCGCGTGCTGAACACGCGCTCGGCCGGGGGCCGCGCCAGTGCGGACGCGGGTTGGGCAGCGTGCGACGAAACGCCGTTCGCGAGCCGGGGGGCACGGTCGCGTGTGCGCCCCGCCGAACTGCCACGTTTGTCGGCGGTCTCTCCCATATGTGACCACCCTATGTGCTTGAACCACCACGCACACGGATTCATGCTCAGCGCCAGGCGGGATGCGCCCCGACGTATGGTGCTAGTCGTGAGCGACGATGGCCGTGATGTCGAGCGGTGGATGCGTTTCGCGGAAGTGAGCCAGGGCTCGATCGGCTTCGGAACACTCGACCCGTCCACGGGCGACGTAGCGGTCCACCGCGGCGACATGTTCGGCGCGTCGACGCCGACGGGTGAACGCGTCTCGTTGGACGAAGTGGTCGTGCTGCCACCGTGCCAGCCGTCGAAGATCGTCGGATTGTGGAACAACCTGGAAGCGGCCGCCGCCAAGAACGGCTGGGGGCGGCCTGCCGAGCCGCTCTACTTCTTCAAGCCCTCGACGGCCTGCATCGGGCACGGCGCGGCGGTCGTGGCGCCCGGCTCGTACGCCGGGCGGATCCTGTACGAGGGCGAGCTGGGCGTCGTGATCGGTACGCGCTGCGCCGACGTCGACGTCGCAGATGTCGACGACGTCATATTCGGCTACACGTGTGTCAACGACGTGACTGCGTTCGAGATCATCACGGACGACGACAGCTTCCCGCAGTGGTGTCGCGCCAAGAGCTTCGACACGTTCGCGCCGATCGGCCCGGTCATCGCACGCGGCCTGGACCCCGACGACCTCACCGTCCGAACACGCGTGGGCGGCAAGGTTCGTCAGGATTATCCGGTCAGCGACATGTTCTTCTCGCCGCGACAGCTCGTCAGCCTGATCTCACGTGGCATGACGTTGCTCCCCGGAGATGTGATCGCCTGCGGCACGTCGACCGGGGCGATGCCGATGCGGCCGGGAGTCACGATCGAGGTCGAGGTCGCGGGAATCGGCGTTCTGGCGAACGCTCTCCAGAAAGTAGAGACGTCAGAGACCGAGCCGGTCGGCTAGTCCGATGCGCTGGACCTTGCCGGTCGCGCCCTTGGGGATGGCGTCGACGAACACGATCGTCCGCGGCACTTTGAACGCTGCCAGCCGAGCGCTGAGGTAGTCACGCAGCTCCTTCTCGGACAGGGCTGATCCTTCGATACGAACCGCGGCGAGGCCGACATCTTCGCCGAGCTTGTCGTGCGGGATCGCGAAGGCGACGGCTTCCGCGACCTCGGGGTGACGCAAGACGACGTCGTCGATCTCGAGTGGCGAGATCTTCTCGCCGCCGCGGTTGATCTGCTCCTTGAGGCGACCGGTCAGAAACAGGTATCCGTCGTCGTCGAGCATGCCCTCGTCACCCGTGCGGAACCATCCTTTGGTGAACGCGGCTTCGTTGGCGGCCGGGTTGTTCTCGTAGCCGTCGACGACGCTGGGGCCCTTGATCGACACCTCGCCTCGTGTGCCGCGCGGGAGCTCGTTGCCGGCCCGGTCGAGGATCGCCACTTCGATGCCGGTCGGGATGCCGACCGAGCCGGCCTTGGTCGATCGCGGCGGCAAGGGGTTGCACGTCATCTGATGCGATGCCTCGGTCATGCCGTATGCCTCGATCACGGGGACGTCGAACAGGTCACGGAGCCCATCGAGCACCGCGCCCGGCAGCGAAGCCGACGACGACCTGACGAATCGCAGCGACGTCGCCCCATGATCACCGGCCCGGGCGAGCACCATCTGGTGCATCGTCGGCACCGCCGTGTAGTAGGTCGGTTGCAGTTCTGCGACCCATCGATGGAACTTGAAGGCGTCGAATCCGCTCGTGGCGATGACGGCAGCACCGGCTGACAGCGGCGCCAGCGTGCTGGCCATGATTCCGTGGATGTGGAAGAGCGGCATCACAGCTAGCGCACGGTCGTGTTCGGTCAGCTCGAGCGATCGGGCGATGTTGCGAGCGGAGGCAGCGAGGTTGCGTTGCCTCAGCGGCACGATCTTCGGACGCGAGGTTGTGCCCGACGTGTGCAGCACCAGTGCCTGGTCGTCGGGGTCCGGTCGACGGGATGTGACCGCTGAGCTCGTCCTGCCCGTCGGAGCGACGAGCTCGACACTGCCACGGTCACTACGGACGTCGATGACGATCGTCTTGTCCGGTGTCGCGGCACGCGCGTCGGCTGCCGAGCCTTCGGGCACCAGCAGCGCGGCGGCGTCGAGATCGTCGAGGTAGAACCGGAACTCCTCCTCCCTGTACTTCGGGTTGAGCGGAGCGGCGCAGCCGACCGTCATCGCCGCCAGCAATGCGATCACCATCTGCGGTCCGTTGGGGAGCACGATCGCGATCCGGTCGGCCGGGCCGAGGCCGAGCGCCCGCAGCTCGCCGGCCAGTCGATCGACCTCCGCACGCAGCGCAGGATGGTCGAACAGTGTTCCGTTGACGTCGATCAGGGCCGGCCCGCGATACTCGGACGACAGCAGGTCATACACAGTGTCGACAGAGGCAGCATGTTCGCGAGCACGTTCAGCCATAGCTCCAATCTCCGATCGTTTGGTTTGCCGATTCTGGCACGGCCCGCTTTCGGCCGGTCGGCCCGGACGTCGGGGATCGGACGTTGGGGATCTGAGGTCTGACGTGCGGGTCTGCATCGTCGGGGCGGGCGCGATCGGTGGGCTCGTGGGCGCCCGTCTCGCTCGCTCCGGCGAGCACGTCAGCGTCGTCGCCCGTGGCGAGAATCTCGACGCCATCCTCCGCAACGGATTGACCGTCGTCGAACCTGATGGCTCCCACTGGTCGGCGACCGTGGCAGCGGCGTGCGCCGATCTCGACGACCTCGGTCCGCAGGACGTCATCGTGCTCGGGCTCAAGGCACATCAGCTGGCCGGCATGGCCGACCGCTTACCGGCGCTCTACGACGCCAGTTCGATCGTGGTCCCGATGCAGAACGGCGTGCCGTGGTGGTTCTTCCAACGTTTCCCCGGTAAGTACGAGGGCACACGCCTGCACACACTCGATCCGGACGGGATCTTGGAGCGTCACATCCCACCGGAGCGGATCGTGGCGTCGATCCCGTATCCGGCGGCAGAACGTGTGGAGCCCGGTGTGATCCGGCTGATCGAGGGAGACCGCTTCCCCGTCGGCGAGCTGAGCGGCGAGCGCACCGAGCGGGTCGGCGCGATCGCGCATGCACTCTCGGCGAGCGGCTTCACGTCCCGGGTGCTGACCGACGTGCGCGCCCACTTGTGGGTCAAGGCGTGGGGGAATCTCGCGTTCAATCCGATCAGCGCGCTGACGCGCGCCACCCTCGCGGGGATTTGCGCCGACGCGGCGACACGCGCGCTCGCGGCGCAGGTGATGCAGGAAGCCGCCGACATCGCGAGCAAGATCGGACTGCGTCTACGGATCTCGATCGAGCAGCGGATCGAGGGCGCGGCCGGCGTGGGGGAGCACAAGACCTCGATGCTGCAGGATGTCGAGGCGGGACGCGAGCTCGAGGTCGGGCCGCTGATCGGTTCATTCGTAGAGCTCGGCCGCCTGACCGAAACGCCGACGCCGGCGACCGACGTCATCTTCGCCCTCACGTCGTTGCTCAACCACACGCTGACGAAGGGAGTGTCCTGAATGGGACAGCACGTGGAACGCGCCGGCCTGCGGGTGGACGACCAGCTGTGCGCGTTCGTCGAAAATGAGGCGCTGCCCGGCTCGGGCATGGAGGTCGGGGCGTTCTGGTCGCGGCTCGCCGAGCTCGCCGCTGAGTTCGCGCCCAGGCACCGAGCCTTACTAGACGAGCGCGACCGGCTGCAGCGCCTGATCGACCAGTGGCACATCGACCACCGCGAGGCCGGTCATGATGCGGTCGCCTACCGAGCCTTTCTGGAGTCGATCGGCTACATCGTGCCCGTCGGCGCGCCCTTCGAGATCGACACCGCCAAGCTCGACCGCGAGATCAGTGAGCTCGGGGGTCCGCAGCTCGTGGTGCCGCTGTCGAACGCCCGCTACACGCTCAACGCCGCCAACGCCCGATGGGGGTCGCTGTACGACGCGCTCTACGGAACCGATGCGATCGAGCCGCCGCTCGACACACCGGGCTATGACGCGACCCGTGGCGGCAAGGTGATCGCTTGGGTACGGCAGTTCCTTGACGAGATCGTCCCTCTAGATCGGGGTTCGCACGCCGACGCGAGGAGTTACGCGATTGCCGGCGAATCACTCGTGATCACGTTCTCCGACGGATCCGCGGCGACGCTCCGCGAACGGTCCGCCCTTGTGGGTTTCCGCGGCACTGCCGAGCAGCCGTCGGCGGTGCTCCTGGAACACCACGGGCTCGGCATCGAGCTCGTCATCGATCGTGGACATGCAGTGGGCGCTGACGACCCGGCCGGCATCGCCGACGTCGTCGTCGAGTCGGCGATCACGACGATCGTCGACCTGGAAGACTCGGTCGCCGCCGTCGACGGTCCCGACAAGGTTGGCGCGTACCGGAACTGGTTGGGATTGATGCGCGGCGACCTCGAGAGCGCAGTGGACAAGGCGGGCTCGCGATACATCCGTCGACTCGACCCCGATCGCACGTACACGGCGGTTGACGGCGGCGAGGTTCGCAGGCGTGGTCGTTCACTGCTGTTGATCCGCAACGTCGGCCACTTGATGACGACGCCGGCGCTGTGCGATGGCGACGGCAACGAGCTGCCAGAAGGCATGCTCGACGCGGTGGTGTCGACATTGATCGCCAAGCACGATCTGGCGCGTCCTGCCGACCGGCGGAACTCTCCGGCGGGCTCTGTCTACGTCGTCAAGCCGAAGATGCACGGACCCGACGAGGTGGCGCTTACCGACAGTCTGTTCGCGGCGGTCGAGGAGTTGCTCGGACTTCCTGCGAACACCGTCAAGATCGGCATCATGGACGAGGAGCGGCGCACAACACTCAACCTGAGCGAGTGCATACGCGCGGCTCGCTCGCGTGTCGCCTTCATCAACACCGGATTCCTCGATCGCACGGGCGACGAGATCCACACCTCCATGCTTGCCGGGCCGATGGTCCGCAAGGCCGACATGCGCCAGGAACGATGGATCAAGGCGTACGAGGACTGGAACGTCGACACGGGGCTGGCGTGCGGCCTGCTCGGCCGTGCCCAGATCGGCAAAGGCATGTGGGCGATGCCCGACCGTATGGCCGACATGCTCGAGCAGAAGATCGGCCACCCGCGCGCCGGCGCCAGTTGCGCGTGGGTGCCATCGCCCACCGCGGCGACGCTGCATGCCACCCACTACCACCGAGTCGACGTGCGCCGGCAGCAAGAGGCATTGGTTGGAGGGTCGAGGGCCAACTTCGACGACCTGCTGGCGATTCCCGTGGCGCCCGACCCGACGTGGACCGCCGCGCAACGCCGTGCCGAGATCGACAACAACGTCCAAGGCATCCTCGGCTACGTGGTTCGCTGGGTCGACCAGGGTGTCGGGTGCTCGAAGGTTCCCGACATCAACGGCATCGCGCTGATGGAGGACCGCGCCACGTGTCGGATCTCCTCGCAACATGTCGCCAACTGGCTCGCCCATGGCATCGTCGCTGCGGAGGACGTCGACGACGCTTTTCGGCGGATGGCCGTCGTCGTCGACGAACAGAACGCCGGCGACCCGGGTTACATACCGATGGCGCCGGCGTACGACGGCTGCGCCTACCTCGCCGCTCGCGAGCTCGTCGTCCGCGGAACGGATCAGCCATCCGGCTACACCGAGCCGATACTCCATGCCCGAAGGGCCGAGGTAAAACGCCGAATCGCGGACCGGTGAGGTCATTACACGTAGATATCGCTGCCAGGTTTGCGATAGGCCGGAAGTGGCAATGTCTTGCTACCGGACGGCGTTCAGCTCGCAGCGCCAAGCTCGTGGGGTCAGGAGCTGGGTATGGATTGGGCACACGACGAAGCTCGTCCCGGTCGCCGAGGCCTACCGTTCTATGTCACGATCGAAGGCGAGCACGTCGTCATCCACCTCGCGGGTGAGCTCGACATTGCCAACGCCGACCTACTGCTTCCGGCCGCTGTCACGGCCGTCGCGGGCGACTCGTCCTTGCGTCTCGATCTGACATCGGTCACGTTTCTCGACGCGGGTGCCCTGCGGCAGCTGCTGATCTGTGAGGCCTGCCTCGCGCGCGACGGCGTCGACGTGAAGTTGCGGAACGTGCCCGAGCATGTCCGGCACGTTCTCGAACACGCACAGTTGACGCACCTGATCGAACGCGACGGCATTCGGCGGCCCACCGTGCCCCGCGCGCGCTTACAAGAGCCGGCCTAGGCGTCAGCGCGGCCGCAATGCCGGAGTCGGGAAACCGGCGCCGTCGCCGATGCCATCGAGCAGTTCGATCAAAGCCTCGACCGACGAGATCGTCTCCTTCCAGTCGAGCAGCGTGCGCGCCCGCGTCGTGTCCATGATCGGTGTTCTGGTCGCCATGTCGAGCCAACCGGGCTCTGAGGGTTCGATGCGCATCAGGTAGGCGGCGTGGACCAGCGTTCGGAGCACTTTTTCGGGGACGGGTAGCGCCCGACCTCCGACTGCGTCCGCGATCAGCTCTGGCTCGAGCACGGGCTCGGCAGCGATGTTGAAGGCACCCGTCACGTCGCGCGTCAGCGCCCGCACGTAGGCGTCGGCGATGTCGCGCGTATGCGTCGCCTGGAACTTCAGTCTGTGGAGCTGCGGCACCAGTCGCAGCGCTTTCGGAAGGTGCCACGGCAGCAAGCGCCCCAGAAAAAGGCGATGGATCTCTGACGCTGCAGCGCGCTGGAAGACGAGGCTGGTGCGCATGCGGACCAGGCGTAGGTGCGGGTGGTGCTGCTCCGTCAGATCGAGCAGCGCTTCCACTTCGGCCTTGTGGCGTGAGTACGTACTCCTGGGGATCCCCGTTGCCGGCCAAGACTCCGGACGTCGCGGCGACTTCGCCGCGGACGAGTAAGCACCGACCGAAGAGGCGTAGACAAGCGATGGCACCCGATGCTCGGTTATGGCTTGGACGAGCCTTGCCGTCCCGTCGACGTTGGTCGCTCGCATGACCTTTTCGTCTCGCTGCGGCTGGATCAACCACGCCAAGTGCACCACGGCATCGGCGCCGGCGACGAAGTCGAGCGGGTCCCGCGAGACGTCGGCCGACCGCCACGACACCTTGTCGAAGGATGGCGACGGTCCGTTGGAGGGAACTCGGCGGGCGACGCCGAGCACGGATGTGATGTCTGGTGTGTTGTCGAGCGCTCGCAGGAGGGCAGTGCCGACGTTGCCCGTGGCGCCGACGACGACGACGTGCATGACGGTCAGCCCCGTTCCGGGTGGAACACCACCTTGACCGCGCCGTCCCGCTTGGTTTGGAACATCTCGTAGGCGGCACCTGCTTCGGTCAACGGCAGATGATGAGTGGCGAAGCTCTCGACGCCCAGCGGATCGTCGTCGGTGAGCAACGGCATGATGTCGTCGACCCAATGGTGGACATTGGCCTGCCCCATTCGAATCGTGATCTGCTTGTCGAACAGTTTCATCATCGGAAGTGGATCGGTCATCCCTCCGTACACGCCGATCACCGAGATCGTCCCGCCGCGGCGCACGAGCTCGATCGCCATGTGAAGTGCCGCCAGTCGGTCGATGCCGGCCTTCAGCATCAGTCGCTCGGAGAGTGCGTTCGGCATCAATGCAGTGAGTTTGTGAGCGGCATGCGCAGCCGGCGAGCCGTGCGCCTCCATGCCGACGGCGTCGATCACCGCGTCCGGACCGCGACCGTCGGTCAGGTCGCGGACCGCGTTGACGAGGTCACGGGTGTGGTCGAAGTCATTCAGGTCGAGGACCTCGACACCGCGTGCGCGGGCACGATCGAGGCGCTCGGGAACGAGGTCGACAGCCATGACGCGATTGACCCCGATCTGCCTGGCGACGCGCGCGCACATGTCGCCGATCGGGCCGAGTCCGAGCACGAGCAGCGACCCGTCCTTGGGCGGCTGGGCGTACTCGACCGCCTGCCACGCCGTCGGCAACACATCGGACAGGAACAGGAATCGATCGTCGGGTGGTCCATCAGGTACGACGATCGGTCCATAGTCCGCATGAGGGACTCGCAACAGATCGGCCTGCCCGCCGGGGACCTGCCCGTAGAGCTTGGTGTACCCGAACAGTGCAGCCCCCGTGCCGTGCTCGTGCACCTGCGTGGTCTCGCACTGCGACTGCAGCCCGATTCCGCACATGAAACAGCGCCCGCAGGAGATGTTGAACGGCACGACGACGCGGTCGCCCACCGACAGGTTCGTGACGGACGAGCCGATCGCCTCGACCACGCCCATCGGCTCGTGACCGAGGATGTCACCTGCCTCCATGAACGGCGCCATAACGGTGTACAGATGCAAATCCGATCCACATAGGCCGGTACTGGTGATGCGCACGATCGCATCGGTCGGCTGCTCGATCGTGGGGTCAGGCACGGTTTCGGTTCTGACGTCCTGGCGTCCGTGCCAAACAACTGCCTTCATGGTCGCTCCTTGTTCGCTCCTGAGGTCGCCCGCTGTTCGGTCGCATCAAGCCCTACCCCTCGGCGACCGATCGCAACCCCGCGCAGGGTCAGAGAGGTGCGCATCCGAAACGACGTGTGAATGCGTATTCGTGAGTGGAAAGAGATGTGGCGGAAGCCGCGAAAGGAGAATCATGAGCACCATCGAGCAATCAATCGAAATCGACGTTCCGGTGCGGACGGCCTACAACCAATGGACCCAGTTCGAGGAGTTCCCTTCCTTCATGGAGGGCGTCGAGTCGGTCACCCAGATCGACGACACGCACTTGCACTGGGTGGCGGACATCGCTGGCGTTCGTCGTGAATGGGACGCGGTCGTGACCGAACAGCATCCCGACGAGCGGGTGGCATGGACCTCGACGAGCGGTACCTCCAACGCAGGGGTCGTCACCTTCCACAAGCTCGACGACGCCAAAACGAAGGTGATGCTGCAACTCGACGTCGATCCGGAAGGCATTGTCGAACGCGCCGGCGATGCGCTGGGTGTGATCCGGCGTCGCGCCACAGGCGATCTCGAGCGGTTCAAGAAGTTGATCGAATCACGTGGCCAGGAGAGCGGCGCGTGGCGCGGGGACGTGTCCAACTAGGTTGCCAGCACGCGCACCGAGCGCAGCTGAGGCATGGGCTGATCAGCCACTCGCTTGCCACTGGATTTGCCCGCTGCACATTGCGCGGTATCACGAGCGCGTCAGCGATCTCTTTGACGGAGTCCAACACGGCGACGTCGGGAGAGAAGCTTGTCGATCGGAGTTCTGGGATCGGTTGAGATCACCGATCGAGACGGGTACGCCGTGGCGGTGTCGGGGCGAAAGACTCGGGCGCTGCTGGCGCTCGTGGCGATCCGACCCAACCGGGTACTGAGCACCGATCTGCTCGAGGATGAGTTGTGGTGCGGTTCACCGCCCGCGGGGGCGCGCACGACGGTGCATGCCCATATCAGCCGCCTGCGAGCTGCGCTGCGCGCCGCCGGGGGACCGTCGCAGCTCGTCACGGCCGGATGCGGCTACGAGCTGGTCGTTGCGCCGCACGAGATCGACATCGGTCGCTTCGAGGCGCTGGCCCGTGCCGGCACAGACGCAACGGCGGCGTCACCCGACATCGCCGTCCCCTCGCTCACTCGAGCCCTCGAGGAGTGGCGTGGACCGGCGCTGCAAGGCCTGCATGACCTGGAACCGCTCTTCCTCGAGGCACAGCGGCTCGAGGAACTTCGCCTGGTGACGATCGAGGAGCGCTGGTCGGCCGAGTTGCGACTCGGCGGACACTTGGTCGCCGTCGGCCAGCTCCAACGGCTGGTCGTCGACAACCCCTTCCGTGAGCGCCTGCAGGGTCTGCTGATGCTGGCGCTGTGCCGATCCGGTCGGCAGACCGAGGCCTTGCGCGCGTATCAGGTCGCCGTTCACGCGCTCGCCGAGATCGGGTTGACTCCCGGGCCGGAGCTGCGCTCGCTCGAGCAGCAAATCGCCGCTCAGGACGAGCTGCTCGATCTCGGAGCCGGGTCGTTGAGCGAGACGTTGCCACGTGAACCGCCTGGTCGCCCGATCGCGAATGTCACCGTCGAACACGGCGATCACGCCACTCAAGCGCACGCTGCGCTCGACACCGCGATCGATCAGTTCACCCGGGCCGGCGACGATGCGCTGGCGCAGTTCCGCTACCAGGACGCGGTGGCGCACTACCGGCTGGCGCTCGGCATGCTCGACCTCGGCCGGCCGGACCAACGGCGTCGGCAGACCGAGCTGCTGCTGGCGTGCGGGCGGGCGTGCCATGTCGCGTATGACCTGACCCAGGCGCTCACCATGTTCCGTCTCGCGTCCCGATCGGCCGTCGCGATCGGCGACATCGCGCTGCTCAACGAGGCCGCGTCCGGGCTCGCGTTCGCGACCGAGTTCGGTATGGCCGATTCCGAGACGGTCGAGCTGCTGGCGCGCGCCCTGCGCACCGTGCCGCCGGACAGTCCCCGACGTGTGGAGTTGCTGGCGGGTCTGGCGCGCACCATGCCGCAGGATGACCGGCGTAGTTGGGGCCATGCCAGCACCGCGGTCGCACTCGCTCGGCGGCTGGGTGATCCGCGGGCGCTGACGATCGCGCTGGCGACTTGGGTGCTCGTCACCTGGGGACCTGATGACACCGATGCACGCATGGCCGCAATCGACGAGGTGATCGCCCTAGCGGATGATCTCGCGTGGGTCGACGTGGTGGTCGAGGCGCGCAACTGGCGCGCGGCCACGCTGCTCCAACTCGGCCGGAGAGCCGAGTCAGAGGTCGAGACCGCTGCGCTGCACGACTGGGCGGCGAGCAGCGGGCGGCCGTTCTTCGTGGCGTTGGCGGCGATGCGGCAGATCGGCACGTATCTGGAACACGGCCGGCTGCATGACGCGGAGCACGCTCTGTCGAATCCGCCGCGGGGAGCTCACGCCAGCCCGAACTTCTCAGAGGCGGCGGCGGCGCAACTCTTCCTGCTCCGACTCGCACAGGGCACGCTCGGTGAACTGCTCGCCGTCATCGAGAGCTTCCTCGACGCCGGCCAGGCACCGTTCGCCTGGCGGGCGGCGCGTGTGCTGGCCCTCGTGCAAACCGGCGACGAACGCGCAGCCGACGCCCTATGCACGGAGGTCCGGGCGATGCGAACGGCGCCGCGCAACTGGCTGTGGCTCACCGCGGTGGCGCTGCTCGCCGACGCCTGCATCGGGATCGGCGATCGCCGCAGCGCGCGGGCTCTCGAACTGGCATTGCGTGCACATCGCGGCGACACCGTCGTGGTGGCTCACGGCATCGCCACGCTCGGGCCCGTCGGCGTTCGACTCGAGTCGTTGGAAGCGCTGATCGCGCTCGGCTTGGACCACAAGGAAGTCGCAAGCGCCGCGTAGGAGGGTGGTGTCGACACACCAACCAACTACACCAGAAGGAGATCAATCATGAACATCCCACTCATCCGTCGTCTGACCGTTGCTTGCGCGGTCGCCGCAACAGCCGTGACCGTGTCTGTAGCGCCGCTCGCCCACGCCGACACGCTGCCCGGGAACACGTCGATTCCGTTTCCGGCCGCGTCTTACGGCACCGGCTGCTCGTTCCCGGGGCCGAACCTGCTCTTCGACACGAGTCCGCCGCTGATCGATCCGTCGCCGTGGGCGTGGCCGTACGTGTTCGTCGTCAACTTCCGCCCGGCGTGCGACATGCATGACGCAGGCTACGACGGCGGCATCGTCTTCGATCCGATCAACGGCGGCGTCGTCGACACTCGTGGCCTGTCGCGTCTGACGATCGACAATCGCTTCTACAACGACCTCATCACGCTGTGCAATCGCCAGATCGGTGGCAACGCTTTTGTCGCACGCTCGCTCTGCTACGGCATCGCCGCCACGTACTACACGGCGGTTCGGGCCGCCGGGTGGTGGCTGTTCGATGCCAGCCCCGGGGTGCCCGGCGTTCAGTTCACGGGTACTCGCCCGAACAACTGACGACAACCGTCGCACGAGAGCGCCGCTCACCGGAGCGGCGCCTCGTCGCGTCCGGTTCCGTTCGATCGATCGCTAGATCAGGCACGACAGCGCGTCGAGCACATCGGCGGGCGTGATCGTCGTGAGGCCGGGGTCGACTTCGTCGGCGTGGGGATCGCCCGTCCGGCCACTCCAGAGCGCAACATGCGGACCCTGTGGCGGACCCCAATGATCGGGTCGCGTGGGACCGAACAGCACGACCGACGGAGTTCGATAGGCGTATGCGAGGTGGGCCACGCCGGTGTCGTTGGAGATGAGGGCGCGCGCGGCGGCGACAGTGGCGCAGAGTTCGTCGATGCTCGTGCGTCCGCACAGATCGACCACACCACCGCATCGGGCGCCCGCGTGGGCGACGATCGTCTCGGCGATCGGCTGCTCGTCCTTCGATCCGGTTATCACGACCTGTTCGCGGTGATCGACGAGCCGGCGCACGACTGTGGCGAAACGGTGCGCCGGCCACCGCCGCGCACCTGCCGCCGCTCCGGGATGCACGATCACGGCGCCGGCCACGACGGGTCGCGCGTTCGGTGGATCGAGTGCCAGTTCGCTGGGATCGGCGGCGATTCCGTGTTCCTGGAGCAAGCGACACCACCGCGCTACCTCGTGCTCGTCGGCGGACCATCGCGGCGATCGGTCGGTCTCGGGCAACACGGGGTGGCGATAGCAGATCAGCCGTCGTGGCGCGATGTCCATCAGCCGCCGAGTCGACTGGGGACCACGACCGTGAAGGTTCACGGCGACCGCGGGTGCGGTCTCGCGACGCGGGAGTGGACTTAGAGCTTGCGTGGTCGCTAGTCGCTCGACCCCCGCCAAGCGCGCGAGCGACGCTTGCCACGCCGGCGCCGCCAGGACGAGTTCGTGGTCGGGAAAGGCACGGCGCAGGGCGCGCAGCGCAGGCACCGCCGTGCAGAAGTCGCCGAGGCCGAGAGCTCGCAGTGCGAGCACCCGCGGGCGGGCGCCATGGGCCGCGGTCACGGCCACGACGGTTCGCTGGGAGCAGCGATCACCAACTCCTTGACCTCGATGCCGGCCGGTCGTGCCAGAACCCACAGGACCGCTGCGGCGATGTCGGCCGGATCTGCGAGACGCGCATCGGGTGGCGGTCGGTACTGTTCGGAGCGTCCGTCGAAGAAGGGCGTGTGCATGCCCCCGGGCGTCAACAGTGTGATGCCGACGACGTCGCGACACTCGGCCGCCAACGCCCGCGTGAAGCCGACGACGCCGAACTTGGAGGCGCAGTAGGCGGTCGCGTCGCCGAAGACGCGATGACCGAGCGTGGAAGCGACGGTGACGATTCGCCCTCGCTGGTCGACGAGCGAAGGCATAGCCGCGCGCGTGACAGCGGCCATGCCGAGCAGGTTGACGGCCAGGATGCGCTCCCACGTCTCGCGAGCGGTCGCCGCGAACGGACCGGGGGCGTCGACACCGGCGCAACAGATCACAGCGTCGAGCGCGCCCAGTCGTTCGATCGCTGTTGCTGTCGCTTCCTCGGCCAGTCGAGTGTCCGCTAGATCGACGTCGATCGTCTCGACGGTCGACGACGGCTGCCGGTCGAGGGAGACGACGCGGGCGCCGGCATCTGACAGCGCGTCACAGGTTGCAGCGCCGAGACCGGACGACCCGCCGGTGACGAGGACCCGCCAGCTTGATGGATCAGACCACATGCGAGGCCTCGATGTGCTCGACGATGGTGGTGGTGGAGCGTCCTGCGAGATACGGAACGGTGACCACCACACCGCCCCATCCTGCGAGTACCGGGACCTCCGGCAACGTTGCCGACGAGTAGTCGGCGCCCTTGACGAAGACCTGTGGCCGCAGCCTCCGCAGCGCTTCGATCGGCGTGTCGCCGTCGAATACGACGACGTCGTCCACGCACTCGAGTGAGCGCAGTACTGCCGCCCGGTCCGACGCCGCCTGGATCGGGCGTCCCGGACCCTTGAGCCGCCTCACCGATTCGTCGCTGTTGAGCAGCACGACCAGGCGATCGCCGAGCTGGCGGGCGCGTTGCAGCATCGCCACATGACCCGCGTGCAGCAGATCGAAGCAGCCGCCGGTTGCCACCACCTTGGCTGCCGCACCGGCGTGGCTCGGTCGCGCCGTCGACGGTCGTCTGTGTTCGACCTCCCTCAGCCCCACTGCGCCCCCGGACGCCACGTACCCGGCGGCGTGTTGGACAGCGGACTGGACGGCCTCCGACATCACCGCCCCCGACGCGAACGCCACCGCGCACTGGGCCGCGAATGCGTCGCCGGCACCGCAGGTGTCGACCGGATCGACGTCGGGATCGTCGACCGGCACCACGAGTGGAAGGCCGCCTTCGGTGACGAGTACGGCGCCCTGTGATCCGCGCGTGACGCAGAGGCCCACCGGCCGCCATTGAGCAAGGAGCCGACGCGCGGCTGCGACCAGCGATGCCACCTCGGAACCATGCATGTCATCGTCCGCTCGCGAGCCAGCATCGAAATGTCTGAGTTCGTGCGTGTTCGGTGTCACCAGGGAGACACCTGGAACCGGGTGGGGCCCTTTCGGGTGGGGATCCCACACGACTGGTGTCCCGTGCTCGACAGCGGTGCCGATCGCGTGCCGGATCATCGCGACAGTCGACGCACCCC
>DASQTR010000468.1:0-10772 GCA_035641795.1 Ilumatobacter sp. | reverse complement strand
AGACCGCTACGACGGCCGGAGCGCTCGACGGCAACAATGCCGCCAATCGAACGGCAGTCGCGGCCGCGATCTCGGACCTGAACATCGCCAACGGCGCTGGGTTCTGGATTCGGTGGACCGACCTCAATCCCGCCGGCTCGGACGACGGACTCGCGGTCGACGACTTCAGCATCACACCCCAAAGCGTCGTGGTTCCGAACATGACGGTCGACGACGTGTCGGCGAGCGAGGGCGATTCGGGAACGACCTCGTTCGACTTCACGGTCAGCCTCTCGACGCCGGCAGGCGCAGGCGGAGTCACATTCGACGTGTCGACAGCGGACGGCACCGCGCAGGACGGCAATCCACTGGGCGAGGACAACGACTACGTCGCCCAGTCGCTCACCGGTCAAACGATCCCCTCGGGCAGCTCCACCTACACGTTCTCCGTGGTTGTCAACGGCGACACGACAGATGAACCGAACGAGACGGTCTTGGTCAATCTCACGAATGTCACCGGCGCAACGATGGGAGACGGCCAGGGCCAGGGGACGATCCAGAACGACGATGCACCGGCACAGCCGCCGCCCGGCAGTGTGGTGATCAGCGAGGTCTACGGCGGCGGCGGCAACTCCGGCGCCACCTATACGAACGATTTCATCGAGTTGTACAACCGCACGGCGAACGCGATCAGCCTGGCTGGTTGGTCGGTGCAGTACGCGGCGGCGACCGGCACGTCATGGCAAGTAACGCCGCTCGCCGGCTCGATTGGCCCCGGCAAGCGCTACTTGGTTCAGGAGGCCGCAGGCACGAGCGGAACTTTGCCGTTGCCCACTCCCGACGCGACGGGCGCCATCCCGATGAGTTCCACGAGCGGCAAGGTCGCACTCGTACAGAGCGCCGCCGGGTTGAGCGGTGGATGCCCGACGGGCGCGCACATCAGCGACTTCCTGGGGTATGGCACCGCCAACTGCTTCGAGGGTGCCGGTGCCGCGCCGGTCTTGACCAACACGACATCGGCGCAACGCGCCGGAGGCGGGGCGACCGACACTGACAACAATGCGGTTGACTTCACCGCGGGCTCACCGAATCCGGACAACGGAGATGAACCCGCGCCCACGGTCACGAGCACAAACCCGACGAACGGACAGGCGAACGCGTCACTGAGTTCGAACATCTCGATCAGCTTCAGCGAACCGGTGAACGTCAGCGGCGCGTGGTTCGACATCTCGTGTGGAACGAGCGGCTCGCACACCGCGGTCGCGAGCGGTGGCCCGACGACCTTCACGCTCGACCCCGACACCGACTTCTCCACCACAGAGACATGCACCGTCACGGTGGTCGCGCCGCAGGTGTCGGATCAGGACACCGACGATCCGCTCGACAAGATGGTTGCGGACTTCGTGTTCATCTTCTCGACTGAAGGGCCGGTGTGCCAGCAGTCGTTCACGCCGATCTACAGCATCCAAGGTTCAGCACCTTCGGCGGCGATTGTCGGCAGGATCACGACGCAGGGTGTCGTCGTAGGTGACTTCGAGGGTGTGGCGGCCGCGTCGGGCTTCTACATCCAGGACGTCACGGGCGACGGCAACCCGGCGACGTCCGACGGGATCTTCGTGTTCACCGGTTCGGCGAATGTCGTGGACATCGGAGACGTCGTGCACGTGACCGGCTTCGCGCGTGAGCGCTTCAACCAGACGACGATCAACCTTTTGAACAGTGACACAGCTGCCGTCCTGCCGGCCAACATCGTCAACTGTGGCAGCGGATCGGTCGCGGTGACCGATGTGACGATGCCGTTCGCCGCCGCCAGCTTCCCAGAGCGCTACGAGGGCATGCTGGTTCGCTTCACACAGTCGCTCGTGATCTCCGAGTACTTCAACTACGCCCGCTTCGGCGAGATCGTGCTGGCACAACCGCTTGCCGGCGAGACGCGCCCGTTCACCGGCACCGCGATCGACGAGCCAGGCGCGGCTGCCAACGCGCGTACGCTCGCGAACAGCCTGCGTCGGATCACGCTCGACGACGCGCAGAGCGCGCAGAACCCGCCGGTCCTTCGGCACCCGAACGGGCTGGCGTTCAGTCTCTCGAACCGGTTCAGGGGTGGTGACACAGTCGAGAACGCGGTCGGAGTGCTCGGGTTCGACTTCAATCTGTACCGCATCTATCCCACCGGCGCTGCCACGTACACGCAGGTCAACCCGCGCCCGCCGGCGCCCGAACCGGTCGGCGGCACGCTGCACGCGGCGGCGATGAACACGCTCAACTACTTCCTGACACTCGACCGGCCGAACACCACCCCACCCGACCCGCTCGACAACAAGTGCGGCGGGCTGCAGAACCTCGAGTGCCGCGGCGCCGACTCCGACCAACCGAACGAGTTCTCACGCCAGCGCACCAAGCTGCTGGCTGCATTGGCGGGGCTGAACGCCGACGTGATCGGGCTCAACGAGGTGGAGAACACGCCGGGCGTCGACCCGGTCGGCGACATCGTGACCGGCCTCAACGACCTTCTCGGGGCAGGCACGTACGCCGCCATCGACACCGGCGTGATCGGCACCGATGCGATCCGGGTCGGGCTGATCTACAAGCCCGCGATGGTCGCCCCGGTGGGCGGGTTCGAGACTCTTACGTCGGCCGACGATCCGCGCTTCGTCGATACGCGAAGCCGGCCGGCGCTGGCGCAAACCTTCGAGCAGAACGCGACCGGGGAGCGGTTCACAGTCGCCGTCAACCACCTCAAGTCGAAGGGCTCGGCATGCGCGGACATCGGCGATCCCGACACCGGCGACGGCCAAGGCAACTGCAACGGAACGCGCACCCTCGCCGCCCAGGCGCTCGTCGACTGGCTCGCCGACGACCCCACCGGGAGCGGCGACCCCGACTTCCTGATCATGGGCGACCTCAACTCCTACGCGCGAGAAGACCCGATCGACGCCGTCAAGGCCGGTCCCGACGACGCCGCCAGTACGGATGACGACTACGTCAACCTGATCGAGCTGTATCAGGGCAAGTACGCCTACTCGTACACGTTCGACGGGCAGGCCGGCTACCTCGACCACGCACTAGCCAATGCCAGCATGGCCACCCAGGTGACCGGTGCCGCCGACTGGCACATCAACTCCGACGAGCCCGACGTCGTCGATTACGACACGACGTTCAAGCCGGCCGCGCAGGAGGCACTGTACGAGCCGAACGCCAACCGTTCGTCCGATCACGACCCGGTGGTTGTCGGCATCACCCCGGCCGGGAACGCTCCCACCATCACGATCGATCAGTCGGCGACGCAGGCGGACCCGACCACCGAATCGCCGATCCACTTCACGGTCACGTTCTCCGAACCTGTGGCCGGGTTCGACGACGGCGATGTCACCCTTTCCGGCACCGCCGGCGCAGACACCGCCGTTGTGACAGGCGGTCCGATGACTTACGACGTGGCCGTCAGCGGCATGACAGGGGGCGGCACGGTCGTCGCCAGTGTCCCGCCCGGCGCCGCCACCGACGCCGCCGGCGACGCCAGCGCAGCGTCGACGAGCACTGACAACACGGTGACCTTCGCGGTCGCGCCCGTGGTGGCAGTCACCAACGGCCAGTGCAGCAGTTCCAACGCAGCGAGCGGGTTGGTGATCGTCACGATCACCGATCCCGACAGCTCCTCCTGGGAGCTCGAGCTCGCGTCGAACAGCAACACCGGCCTGGTGCCGAACGCCAACGTCGGCATCACCGGTTCAGGCGCGAACCGCACCATCGCCGTTACCGCCGCGCCGAGGCGCAGCGGCACAACGACGCTCACGTTCACAGTCAGCGACGAGCTGTCGTCGGTGTCGTTCGTGGTCACGGTGCGCGTCGGCACCGACGGCAACGAGACGGTCAGCGGGACATCCGGCACCGACATCATCCTGGGGCTCGGTGGCCGCGACACGATCAACGGTCTCGACGGCAACGACCTGCTCTGCGGCGGTGGTGGCGAGGACGTCCTCAACGGCGGCAACGGCGCCGACGTGCTGGACGGCGACAAGGGTGACGACACGCTCTCGGGAGGCAACGGCGACGACCGCCTCCACGGCCAGCCCGGCGTCGACTCGCTGACCGGCGGTGCCGGCGCCGACTCGTTCAGCGGCGGCGCCGGTTTGGACGTCAACAACGACTTCGACGCCGGGGCAGGTGACATCAGCGACGGCACGTGAGCGCGCATCGCGCTCATGTGCCTGAGCGTCAGCCGCGCACGGGCGCGCTGGCGTTGCAGCCCATCATGTACCGAACTCGGGGCGACAGCGCCGCCGCCTGTTCGGCCGTCATCGGGGTGCGCAGATCGACGAACGGCTTCACCCAGCAGCGTCCGTACTGGATGATGACGCCGCGCCGCGTAACGTCTGTCACGTTCTCGCCGTGACGGTGCCACGTCTGGGAGAGCCAGATGGCGACGGAACCGGCCGGGCCCTCGAGCACCACCTCGCCGTCGATCGCGTCCCGCCCACCCGGCGGCTTGCGCAGCGTCAGGTGACTGCCACGCCCGACACGGGTCGCACCGTTGTCGCGGTGGAAGTCGTCGAGCATCCACGCCGTCTGCATGCTCAGGGTGAAGTTGGGCAGCGGCTCGGGCACCTGCGTCAGCGGCGAGTCGACGTGCCACCCGCCGCTCGCCGTCCGGGGCCCGACGGCGTTGACACTGACGTCGAGCAGCACGGCGTCGACACCCAGCTGATCCTCCACGACCGACATCACCAGCGGATGCTCGACAAGGCGCGCGAACGACGTGTCCTTGTTGATGAGGTTGAAGATCCGCTGCGAGCGTCCGCCGTCGAACATGGTCGGGATGTGGATGAAGCTGATGCAGACCTGGTCGTCGGGTACCGGCCACGGCGTGTCGAATTCGGCCGCTTGTTGCAACGCCAGACGTTGGGCGAGCCGACGGCGCTCGTCGTCGTCGAGCTCCCAGATGCGGGCGTACCACGACTGCGCGTCGGCGTCGGGCAGCGGCGTGTCGCCACCGGGATCGAACGGATGCGCCCGCTCGTGGTCGAGCAGGCGCTGGACGCGATCGCGCAGGTCGACGGTGGTTGCCTCGTCGAGCAGCCCTTCCACGACGACGTACCCGTCGGCGAGCAGCCGCTCGCGAACGACTCGGGGCTCGGTGCTCGCATCGATCGCTGACATGTCACCTCCCGTGGTCGCCGGCTTGGCGGAAGCCGCGCCCGGCGCCGACGTCACTCGGCCGACGTCTCCCTCGGTACGTTAGGTGACCGTGGTCGACGTCTCCATCGTGCCCGACGAGCGACTCGTCCCGTGTGGCGCCAAGGAGACGATCCTCGGCGCTGCGCTTCGGGAAGGCATCCCGTTCGCGCATGCGTGCGGCGGACGGGCGCTGTGCTCGACGTGCCGAGTGCTGGTGGTCGACGGTCGCAGCGGGTGCACGCCACGCACCACCAAGGAGCGGGCGATCGCCGACCGACTCGGGTTCGGCGACGAGTTCCGGCTTGCCTGCCAGACGAGCGTGACCGCCGAGGTGACGATCCGTCGCCTCGTGCTCGACAACGAGGACGTCGAGCTCGCCGACCTACGCGGCCGCCCCGGACGTGTCAGAGGCCCGCGACGGAGACGCGCGCCGACGACCGACGCGGCCCCGATCGGCACCGGCGCCAGACCACTCGGCGAAGAGCTGCCGGTCGCCGTGCTGTTCGCGGACATCCGCGGGTTCACTCCCTTCTCACAGGCGGTACTGCCGTACGACGTGATCCACGAGCTACAGCGTCATCTCCAGTCGGTGACGCGGGCCGTCGAACGTCAAGGGGGCGTCGTCACGAGCTACATGGGCGACGGCGTGATGGCGCTCTTCCTGCCGGGCGACGGCTCCCCGCCTAGCGTCCGGGCGGCACGGGCTGGCGTGGAGATGCTCGCCAACGCGGAACGCCGGCGAGACGAGTTGGAGGAGCGCTACGGGCGCTCGTTCGACGTGAATGTCGGCCTCCACCACGGCCCAGCAATCGTCGGCTCGTTGTGGGGCAACCCGCCGACCCTCACTGCCATCGGCGACACAGTGAACCTTGCAGCTCGCGTCGAGCAGGCGAACAAGGACCTCGCGACACGCTTCTTGACCACCGAGCAGACGACGAGTGAGCTCGGTGACGCGGTGGTCATCGGGCGGCGTTTCTCTCGATGCTTGCCTGGCGTGACAGGCGAGCTCAAGCTCGTCGAAGTGCTGGACGCGTCGTAACGAGGGGGAGCTCGAGTCGGCGCTCACCGAACACGCACCGTGAACGCGCCCGCCCGCACGGACAGGGCGGCTGGCGACCCACAACATGGGGCGCCTGACCGTCGACGCGGCAAATGGCGCCGTGAGCGGGTGCAGATCGGCGCGTCGGCGTGCAGCACAGCCGTGCCCGACGAGCGCCACCCGCCCGAGCCATCGCGTGCAATGGCGCGATCCTGATCCGGCCGCAGTCGGATCGATGGACGGGTTCGAGCTCGTCTGGACGCGAGGTCTTGTCAAACCATGGTTGCAGCCGCCCGCCTCCTTCCCCCACGCGCACGCTTCGGCGGTTCGTCGACTCGTGGCGACCCAACCAAGACGGCACGTCGGCTCGGGTGAATCAGTAGCGGCCTACTGATCAGATGGGCAGATGTCGTCTTCGATCGCGAAGACTGACATGCCTGGGACGATCTGCGTGGGGTCGGTGCCGTCTGGCAAGCTGACGACGAACGCCTGACGTGGATCCTGGTCGATCGTCCGCAGCGTTCGGGTCGACAGCGCGGGCAACGGAATCCCTTCGCCAGTGCCGTCGGGCGTGACGATCAGGTCGACGTTGCAGCGGTTCTGGAACGTGTAGGCGGTACCGCCGTCGTTGTCCTCCCACATCGAGCAGCCGGCGAGTACACCGACGATCGACATCGCTAGCCCCACTCGCACGATTCGCGGCACGTCCGAAGAATGCCTTGGTGCGAGCCGCGAGGCAAGCACGGTCCTTTGCTACGTTCCGTGTGACATCGAGAGGGAGGGAGCGCCCGAGTGGGACCGGATTGGTTTGTACTGATCGGCGTGGTGGTGATCGTCATCGGCTTCTTGCTGAAGATCGACGCGATCGCGGTGGTGATCATCGCCGCGATGACGACGGCGTTGATCGCCGAGGTGTCGTTCGCCGACTTCCTCGACGGGATAGGAAAGGCGTTCGTCGACAACCGCAGTGTGTCGCTGTTCATCCTGACGTTGCCGATGATCGCCCTGTCCGAGCGGTTCGGCCTCAAGGAACAGGCGGTGCGGTTGATCAAGCGCCTCCACAGCATGACCGCTCCGCGCTTCCTCACCCTGTACACCGTGATCCGACAGTTCTGCGGCATCTTCGGTATCCGCATCAGCGGCATGGTGCAGTTCGTACGACCGATCGTGCACCCAATGACGTCAGCGGCGGCGAACGAGCAAGGGCTCGTGTCGTCCGACGGCGACGAGGAGACGCTGAAGGCGCAGAGCGCAGTCGCCGAGAACACAGGCAACTTCTTCGGTCAGAACGGCTTCGTCGCCGCCTCCGGCGTGCTCCTCATCGTGGGCACGCTCGACTCGCTCGGCTACTCCGTCTCACCGGAGAAGATCGCCGCCGCCTCACTGCCGATGATCGTCATCGCCGCCGTCGTCGCCGCGATCAACTTCCAGATCGTCGGACGACGATTGCGACGAAACAGCGCCAACACCAAGCCCGTCACGACGGGAGCTTCCGATGAGTGACTGGGGCCCCGGGCTGCTCGACGCGATGTTCGCGCTGGTGGGCATCCTGCTCGCCGCGACCGGCGTCCGCGCGCTGCTCGACGAGACCAACTCGCGGCGCTACACGACGGGGGCGTTCTGGCTGCTGCTCGGATTCACGTTCGCGTTCGGTGAGGCCGTTCCCTACAAGCTCACCGGGGTGATCGTCATCGCGCTCGGCGCGTTGACGCTGGCGAAGGGTGTCAAGGTCGGCAAGGTCGAGGAGGGCACCGAGGAGGAGCGCGAGGCCGGCGCCGAGCGCTTCGGCAACCTGCTGTTCGTCCCCGCACTTGCGTTGGCGGCGATCGCCGTCGCGGTCTCGACGTGGGCGCCGTTCGGCGAGGAGTCAGGCACGCTGAGCATCGGCGTCGCCTCGGTAGCCGCGCTGTTGCTGGCGTGGGCGCTCTTCCGCGCGCCGGTTCGCACCGTCGTAGGACAGACCGACCGCTTGATCCAACAGGTCGGCCCCGTGGGCATGCTGCCGCAGTTCCTGGCGATGCTCGGCGTCGTGTTCACCGCTGCCGGGGTCGGCGAGGTGGTGGCGGACGCGATTGCGAAGGTCGTTCCCGACGGGAACAGGTTCGCCGGCGTGCTCGCCTACTGCATCGGCATGGCGCTGTTCACCGCGGTCGTCGGCAACGCCTTCGCCGCCTTCACCGTCATCACGACAGGCATCGGTGTGCCGTTCGTGATCGCCCTCGGCGGCGATCCGGTGGTCGCCGGTGCGCTGGCCATGACCGCTGGGTTCTGCGGCACGCTCGTGACGCCGATGGCCGCCAACTTCAACGCGTTGCCGGTGGCGTTGCTCGAGATGAAGGATGGCAACGGCGTGATCAAGGCGCAGGCGCCGATCGCGGCCGTGATGTTCGTGGCCCACGTCGTTCTGATGTACTACTGGGCGTTCTAGGAGAGGAGCGGACTGTCATGAAGATTCTCGTCACTGGTTTCGACCCGTTCGGCGGTGAGGCAACCAATCCGGCTTGGGAGACCGTCCGGCATCTGCCCGACGAGGTCGACGGCGCGGAGGTCGTCAAGGTCCAGATCCCGACTGTGTTCGGGCGTTCGGCCAAGGTCGTTCACGAAGCGATCCTCGAGCACGACCCTGATGTGATCGTGAGTGTGGGCCAGGCCGGCGGTCGCTACACGGTCAATCCCGAACGGATTGCGATCAATGTCGACGACGGACGGATCCCCGACAACGACGGCGAGCAGCCGATCGATGTGCCGATCCAGTCCGACGGGCCACCCGCGTACTTCAGCACGCTCCCGATCAAGGCGATGGCGACGGCGATGCGCGACGCCGGGATCCCGGCGGGGGTGTCGAACACTGCCGGCACGTACGTCTGCAATCACATCATGTACCAGGTGTTGTACATGGTCGATCGCGAGTTCCCGGGCAAGCGCGCCGGATTCGTGCACGTTCCGTACCTGCCGTCGCAGGTGGTCGACAAGCCGAACGAGCCGTCGATGGGTCTCGACGAGCTCGTCGTCGCTCTGACAGCCGGACTGGCTGCGATCGTCGAGTACGCCGACAAGCCCGACCTGCTCACCGTCGGCGGCGCCCTCCACTAGGAGTTCCACATCAACAACCGGGCGGACGTCAAAGGGGCGACGTGGACAATCTGACGTTCTGGCTCGAGTTCGCGGTCGTCCTCGGATGCATCGTCATGGGCACACGTGTCGGTGGGGCCGGCGTCGGGCTGTGGGGTGGGGTCGGCGTCGCCGTGCTGGTCTTCGTCTTTCGCGAGTTGCCCGGGGCGCCGCCGGCCACTGCGGTTGCGATCATCCTCGCAGTCGTGACAGCGGCCTCCTTGATGCAGGCCGCGGGTGGCATCGATTGGATGGTCAAGGTCGCGGCCGGGATCATCGAGCGCCACCCGAACCGAATCACACTCGTCGCCCCGCTCACCGCCTTCGCGTTCTCGGTCGGTGCCGGCACCAGCAACATCCTCTATCCGTTGATGCCGGTCATCTACGACGTGTCCTACCGCAACGGGATTCGACCGTCACGGCCGATGACGGTCAGCGTCGTGCAGTCCGGTGTTGCGCTGGCGGCGTCGCCCGTGTCGGCGGCGATGGCGGCGATGCTCACGCTGACCGACGTCGCGCCCTACAACCTCGGGCTGACCGAGATCCTCTCCATCACGCTGCCGTCGTGCCTCGTGGGGATCGTCGTGACGTCGCTCGTGGTGAGTCGGATGGGTGCCGACCTCGCCGAGGACGAGGAGGTTCAGGAGAAAGTCCGCAGCGGTCAACTGCCGCCGATCGGAGTTCCCGGGGCCGAGAGCGTGGCGTCGACCTTGACGGCGACGACCGAAGGCCGGCGGGCGGCGCTGGTCTTCTTCGCGGGTGTGCTGCTGATCGTGACGTTCGGCTTGTTCCCCGACCTGCGGCCGACGTTCGATGTCGGCGAGGAGACGGTGCGGCTCGACATGACCAGCACGATCGTGATCGTCATGTTCGTCGTCGGCACCGTCATCGTCGCCGTCTCACGCCCGAATGTGAGAGCGCTGCCGGAGCAGTCCGTGTTCAAGGCCGGGATCGTCGCTGCCATCGCCCTGTTCGGCATCGCCTGGATGACGGCGACGTTCATCGAGGCCAACGAAACGTTGATCGTCAACACCGTCGGCGGATGGATCGACGACTGGAAGTTCGTGTTCGCACTCGCCGTGTTCATCGTCGCCGCCATGACCACCAGTCAGTCGACGGCCACCCGCACGATGGTCCCCGTGGGTCTCGCCGCCGGCCTCGCGCCGGGGCTGCTGACGGGCATGTGGGGCGGTGCCGTCGGCGGCGTCTACAGCCTGCCGTCGGGCGGCCCGCAGATCGCCGGCGCCAACTTCGACCTGTCAGGCACGACGAAGCTCGGTACGAAGCTGCTCGACCACAGCTACTTCGTGCCGATGCTCATCCTCGTCGCGACCACCACGCTCGTCGGCTCGCTGATCGGGGCCATCTTCTACTGACAGTCGGTCAGTCGAGGTTCGACACGCAAAGTTGGGACCTCAAGTCCTCGCCGCCGATCGAGCAGCAACTCGGCCATCGGCAGTAGTTGCGC
>DASQTR010000467.1:0-3964 GCA_035641795.1 Ilumatobacter sp. | reverse complement strand
CGGTCGCTGTGGGGCAGGTCGCGGGTCACGTCGCCGAACGTGCCGTCGCCCTCGTTGTGGTAGAGCACGTCGGCGTGGTAGCCGACGTTGGAGATGATCTCCCCCTCGGTGGTCCACGGCCCGGTGCACTCCATGTAGTTGGTCACGTAGAGGTCGAGCCGGCCGTCGCTGTCGAAGTCGCCCCAGGTCGCGCTCATCCCGCGGCTCGTCGCCTCGCCGGCCACACCGGCGATGACGGTGACGTCCACGAAACGGCCCGTTCCGTCGTTCTGCAACAGCCGGTCCGGGCCGTCGCCTACCAGCGCCAGATCGGCATCGCCGTCGTTGTCGTAGTCGGCGAAGGCGGCGCCGTTGCCGCCGCCGGCGTCGATACCCCTCATCACGCTCTCGTCGGCGAACGTGCCGTCGCCCCGATTGACGAACATCTGCGCGGGCTCGCCGAGGCGCGTCACGAGCAGGTCCTGCCAGCCGTCGCCGTCGACATCGGCCCACGCCGCGCCGTTGGAGAACTGTCCGCAGTCGGGGACCGGCACGTCGGTCAAGAGTCCGGCCTGCTCGGTGACGTCCTCGAACGTTGGCACCGATCGGCTCGTGGGCGTGACCGTGAACATGTGCGAGGCGGACGTCGCGGTGAGGGCCGGGTCGGTCACCTCGGCGAGGACCCGGAAGTCGCCGCTCTCGGCGTACCAGCGCGACGTCGTGACCGTGACAGCCTCCGATGCCGACTCACCGAAGGGCACGAACAGCGACGTGCGGTAGAAGGGTTGGCGGGTCCCGTCCGGCGCCACGAGCGAGACGTCGACGGGCGCGGCGACGCTGCGCTCGGCGCGGTTCGTCAGCGTCAACGTGAGCTCGAGCGGCTCGCCGAGCGCCAGTTCGGTCGTGCCGAGGAGGGCAACCGTGAGCGTGCTGTCGCCGGCATCGGATGATGCTGTGGAGGTGTCGCCGCTCGTTGTGTCGCCCTCGCCCGGCGACGACGAACAGGCGACCACTGCGAGCGTGAGCGCTGCCGACGCGCATGCGCAGCGGAGGCGCCGACCCGCTCGGCTACCAGGCACTCGCCCGATCATATACGATCGATCGGTGCCTAATGACTCGGACAAACCTCGAATCGGCTTCGTCGGGCTCGGCATCATGGGCACGCCGATGTCCGGCCATCTCGTTGACGCCGGATACCGGGTCACGGTCTTCGACATCGATTCTGACACGTGCGCGGCGCTCGCCGCCGCCAAGCCCGGCGTCGCCGTTTCGTCGTCCCCTTCCGAGCTGGCGGCGCGCTCTGACGTCGTGTTCACAATGCTCCCCGACGGCTACGTGGTCCGTGAGGTCGCACTCGGGCCGGCCGGGCTGAAGGAGGGTTTCGCCGCTGGGTCGCTGCTCGTCGACACCTCGTCGTCGCAGCCTTGGGTCACGGCCGAGACCGCCAAGGAACTGGCAGCGTCCGGCGTGGCGATGGTCGACGCTCCGGTCTCGGGCGCGCAATGGGGCGCAGAGGCTGCCGAGCTCGTGTTCATGGTCGGCGGCGCGGTGAACGACGTAGAGCGCGCCCGCCCGATGCTCGACGTGCTCGGGCGCGCAGTCTTCCACCTCGGTCCGCTCGGGTCGGGCCACATGATGAAGTGCATCAACAACACCGTCACGGCGATGACGTTCCAGGCCACGCTCGAAGGCCTCGCGCTCGGAGTCGCCGCCGGCCTCGACCCGGTCGCCATGAACGACGTGTTCAACGAGTCGACCGCCGGCTCGTGGATCACGGCCCACCACGTCGGCCAGCGGATCCTGTCGCGCACGTTCGACGATCCCTTCCGGCTGGCGTTGATGCGCAAAGACGTCGACATCGCGAACGGCCTCGCGGAGCAACTCGGCCTGCACCTGCCCATGGCGAGCCTGTGCGCGGAGGCCTACCGGGAAGCCGACGACGAGTTCGGCGAGAACAGCAGTCTCAGCGACTTCGGTCGCTGGACGGAACGAAGAACCGGCGTCATCATCGCCTCTGGCGGCGCGGTCCGGGATCATATATGATCCTGCACCGGGGTCCATCGGCCCTGGCAGACAGGCAAGACACCGACTGATCTTCGAGTAGACCATCACGATGCGACGCGCCAACGACGATCCTCGACACCGGCTGAGCGGGCCGGGTGCCCCGACGTCCAAGGCCGATCACGCGTACGAGACGATCCTGCGCTCGATTCTCGACGGCGAGTACGAGCCGGGCGAGCGATTGGTGATCGAGCGCTTGGCACGTGAGCTCGGCGTGAGCGTCGTACCGGTCCGCGAGGCGATCCGCCGGCTGGAGGCCGACGGCTACGTCACCTTCACGCGCAACGTCGGCGCCACGGTCACGGCCATCGACCTCGACCGCTACCCCGAGACGATCGAAGCTGTCGCCGCCATCGAAGGCGTCGCACTCGGGCTCGCCGCGCCGCACCTCACTGCCACAGATTTGCGCCGCGCCCGCGAGGTCAACGACCGGCTCCGCGAGTCGCTGGCGAGGTTCGACCCCACCCAGTTCACTCGGCTCAACCGGCGGTTCCACGAGATCCTGTACGGCGCCTGTCCCAATCGCCACATCCTCAGCATCCTCGAGCGCGAGTGGGCGCTGCTCGACACCACGCGGCGCTCGGCCTTCACGTACATTCCCGAGCGTGCCGCCCGCAGCGTCGAGGAGCACGACCAACTGCTTGCCATGATCGAGCGCGGTTCCAACGCCGCCGAGATCGAGCTGTTCGCGCGCGACCACCGCATGAGCACGGCCCGGCGACTGCTGCAGCATCTTGGCGAGAAGATGGAGCTCGCCGGCGACAGCGACGCCACCGACGTCGTCGGCGGCGGGCGATGAGGTTCCGCGCCGACCCGGCCGCCGTACGCGGGTCGATCGCACCGATCGTCACACCGTTCACGGCCGGCGGCGAGGTCGATCATGAGGGCATCCGCACGCTGGTGCGCTGGCAGCTCGACGCCGGATCGCACGGCATCTCGATCGGCGGCTCGACCGGCGAGCCGAGCGCCCAGACTGTGCCCGAGCGGATCGCCGCGATGCGCACCGTCGCCGAGGTGATCGGTGACCGCGTCCCGTTCGTCCCCGGAACCGGCTCCGCCAAGCTCGACGAGACGCTCGAGTTGACGCAGTCGGCGATCGATCTCGGCGCCGACATCGCGCTCGTGATCGCGCCCTACTACTCGCGACCGACACAGGAGGGTCTGTTCCAGTGGTACTCCGCGGTCGCGGCGACCTTCCCGTCGATGCCGATCGTCGTCTACAACGTGCCGGTCCGCACCGCCGTCGACGTCGCCCCGGAGACGGTCGCCCGGCTGCGCCGGGCACACGACAACATCGTCGGCATCAAGGAGACCACCAAGGATTTCGAGCACTTCTCACGGGTGTTCCATCTGTGCGGGCGGGACGTGCTGATGTGGTCGGGGATCGAGCTCCTGTGCCTGCCGCTACTGGCGCTCGGCGGCATCGGTTTCGTCAGTGCCGTCGCCAACATCGCACCCACCGCGGTGGCCGAGATGTACGACGCCTGGGTTGCGGATGATCGCGGGCGGGCGCTCGATCTGCACTACGGGTTGCATCCACTGGTCGACCTGATGTTCGTGGAGACCAACCCGGCGCCGATCAAGCACGTACTGGCGCGGGGAGGTTTGATCGGGTCGGGCTGTGTGCGGCCGCCCCTGGTCGAGCCGACGCCCGCGGGCGTGGTCGCGATCGACCATCTCATCGTGGAGGGCGGCGCCCTGCTGCACGAGCCGCTCGACCGGCTCGCGAACGTGCTCACTGGATCGGGTCGGTGAGCGTCACCACCTCCGACGTGCGCAGCGCCAGGGCGCCGGCCGGCGTCCCCTCCGCGATGCGTCACTACATCGGCGGCCGCCACGTCGACAGCGTCGACGGGGCGGTGCTCGACGTGCTCGATCCGGTGACCCACACCACCTACGCCACGGTCGCGGCCGGCAAAGCCGC
>DASQTR010000466.1:0-2230 GCA_035641795.1 Ilumatobacter sp. | reverse complement strand
CGAGTCGAGCTCACGCCACGAGTTCTCGCCGTCGGCGTCGGTCCCCGTCGCGTCGCGCTCGTCGCACCAACGCGCACTCGGGTGTCTTCTCGGGTACCTCGAGTTGACCGCGTATGCGACGAGAGGCTCCGGCCGGCTGGCGCTCCGTGGCGACCGTCGACCTCACGGACCGAGCCGGACTCCGGCGATGCGGCTTACGATCACGGCATGACCTTCGCACCCGCCGGGTCGTCGTGAACCGCCGTCGGCCTTCAGCGTGCGGGTAGCCGGCAGGTGTTCGGGCTCTCCGTCTCGGAGGTGCTGAGCGACCTCGGCTACCTGGGCCTCGCCGTGCTCATGGTGGCCGAGACGGTCTTCCCACCGATCCCGTCGGAGGTGGTGCTGCCGCTGGCCGGATTCCTCGTCGCGCAGGGGGACTTTGCCTTCGCGCCGGCGCTCGTCGCGAGCACGGTCGGGTCGCTCCTCGGTGCGGTGCTGCTCTACGAGGCCGCGAGGCGCGGGGGGCGACCGTTCGCCGATCGCTTCGTGCGCTTCGCTCATCAGGACCCGGCCAAGCTGGACGACGCCGAGCGCTGGTTCCGACGCCGCGGGTCGGTCATGGTTCTCGTCGGCCGGTGCATTCCCGGCGTGCGCAGCCTGGTGGCCATACCCGCAGGGGTCTTGAGGATGCAGCGCGGCCGCTACGTCGTCCTGACGCTGATCGGATCGAGCGTCTGGAACACCGTGTTGATTGGCGCCGGCTACGCGCTCGGATCCCAGTGGGAGCGTGTCAGCGTCGCGGTCGGGTCGTTCGCCACACCGCTGCTCGTGGGGGCGATGCTCGCCGGCGCCGGTCTCCTCGTATGGCGGCGTCATCGGAGATAGCCGTCTCCGCCAGGTCAGGCTGTCAAGCGTCACCCCGCTCGCGGGCCGCACGGGCGGCGCGACGGCGGCCGCCATAGACGAGCAGGCCATAGATGACCGTGATGTCAAGCGCAAGGATCGTCATGGCGATGATGGGGTACGCGGCGATCCACAGCACCTGAAGGATCATGTTGGCGCTCGCGCACGCGACGCCGAACCAACGCGCCCACGGGGTGCCGCGCCAGATCGCGAAGGCGGCGACGAACTGCAGCACGCCGAGCGCGACCAGAAACCACCCCCAGGTTGCGAGGTCACCGACGACGTACCGGGCGTCGGCGACGAAGACGTTGGCGTCGTCGATCGCGGCGATGCCGTAGACCGTGTTGAGCACCCCGACGATCAGCAGCATTACCCCCGCGAACGTGACGAGTCCGTAGCCGGCCTGGTCGTCCAGGTACGAGTAGTCCATGTCGCCGCGTCGTCCGCCTGGCACGGGCGTGTACGGACCGCCGGTCATGTCGGCACCTCCAGTCTGTTGGTCGTTCCGGGTCCGAACCGTAAGCGATGATCACAGGCCGCGGTCATCCCTGCACGCGTTCTTGCTCACGGACCCAGGCGGCGATCGCCGCGCCGGAGATCTCAAGCGATCTCGCGTCCCTGTCGGCGTTGGCAACGAACTGCCACTTGAATCTCTGGTAGGAGACCGGCAGCCGGTCGGGGCCGCCGTGCAAGCAGAAGAAGTCGACGAGAATGGAGCGCGCGAGGTCGGCGGGCCCGGAGCCGCCGTAGCCGTACTCGAAGCCGTCGGGAGAGTGGTGGACGATGTGCGCGACCTCTCGTTCGGCGCCGTCGGCGTCCACCGCGTAGGCGTGCACGGCGGTCGGCCACGGCTGCGTGTGCGCCTCGTCCTCGGTCCAGCCGCGCGCCAGCATCTCGGTGCGCGTCACGCTTCGCGGCGGACGACGTAGCGACGTTGTTGTGGCGACACACCGATCACGTCACGTTGGGACGATCTCGGTCGGCTCCGGCGCCGCGACGGGCTGGCGGCGGCGCAGCAGGAACTTGCGGATCTCGGACGCGACGACGATCGTCAGCGCCGCTCCGATGCAGATCAGCCACTGGTTGCCCGTCAGCGCCACGGTGTCGAAGACGCGCTGGAAGAACTGAAGCTCGGTCACGAAGATGATGGCTGCGATCGACATCAGCGACGTGGTCAGGAACGTGCGGTCGTTCACGGTGTCCAGGTTGAACACCGAGCGCAGCTGGTCGCGAGCGGTGAACGAGAAGAGCAGGTTGGCGAGAGCGAACGTCGTGAGCCCCATCGTGCGCGCGAACTGCTCGCCCTCGGCGTTCTCGGCGCCGGCGATCACGGCCAGCGTGGAGATGC
>DASQTR010000465.1:0-5768 GCA_035641795.1 Ilumatobacter sp. | reverse complement strand
ACCCATCGACGGGCCGTCGAGCACGCTCCGACCTGACGGTGACGCATGGCTGTTGCGACCACTCGGCGTGCGACTACAGCCGGTGGGGCTCGTCCCCGACGACCTCTCGGCGATCAGCGAGCTGGTCAACGTCGAGCCGGCGGAAGGCGACGCCTGCGGGTACCACGGATGTGGCGAGCTCGACGGCGACTGCACGATCTACGAAGTCGACGAGCCGGACGACAGTCACCACGTTGTCGCGTCGCCCATGTCGGTTCCCTGCGCCCGGGGCTGGGACATCATGGTTCGGCTGTTCGGGTCGATCGAGGCGGTCGACCGTGTTGGCAACAAGGCTGCCTTCGAGCGGTCGAAGACGACCGAGCTCGTCGCATGGTTGGCCACGCACCGCGACCGCTCGACGCGGGCGAACGCCCGCACCGCGCTCTGGGAACAGGACGTGCGCGACGCGACATTTGCCAACGTCGTGTCGGAGGCGAGGCGCGCGCTGGCACGGCTGCTACCACCCCCGGAAGGCGAGGAGTGGGTCGGCCGCACCCTCACCGAGGCGCTGCCTCTTCACTCGCGTGTGACGACCGACGCCGAGCTGCTTGCCGGCGCGCTGGCAGAGTCGCGCGGCCAACCGCCCGAGCGCGCGATTGCACTGCTGCGCGGTCCCGTGGAGGCGATCGCCGGCCTGCCCTTCGAGGGCACCTCGTACCTGTGGCCGGACGGCGAAGGGCTCACGTCCAACCTGATCTTGACGGCGATATCGGCTGCCGCCGAACTCGCCGCCCGGTGTCTCGCCGTCGGCGACACCGAAGGGGTGTTCGAGGCGACGGCCCGCGGTCTACGTGTGCTCCCCGGTCACGAGGAGCTGATCGGACTGCGGATGCGAGCCCATGCGCGGGCCGGCGATCACGCCGCGGTGCGACAGGAGTGGAACAGCTACGAGCGGGCCGTCAACGCCGACCCGTGGAGCGATGGCGAGCCGTCACCCAAGCTCGTCGATCTCCGCAAGGAACTCCTGCATCCGAGCGTGTGAGAACGCGTACGGATCGCGGTCGGCTGGCGTCTGGTACTGGATCGCGGCGCGATCCGCGAACTTGTCCTTGATGTGCTCCTCCATGAACAGCAGATGAGCCGGGTGCTCGCGAAAGGCGCGCCAGTCGCCCACGTTGTCGAAGTCGGCAACGACGACGTAGTCGTAGTTGCCCTCCGACACCCCGACGTCGGAGCCGTGCAGGAAGCTGCGGATCTGCGGTATCTGCGGCGGGAGCGCGTCGAGCCCTGCCCGCACCTGCTCGATGTGGTCCTCCGGTACGTCGTCGGCCCACCGCAGCAGCACGACGTGGCGAAACGGCATCAGCTGTACTGATCGAGGATCGTGTTCTCGGTCACGCGGTCGAGCGTGTCCTTGACGGTCTCGGCCGTCTCGGAGTCGACGCCCTCGACCGACATCAGCTCGTCGACGGTGACCCGCTGCAGGCGGGGCAGTCCGCCGAACTGGTTGGCGATCTTCTGCGCCAGCTCTGGCGAGAGCTTGTGCACGCGGTGCAGGAGTCGCAAACCCTTCGGCGCGATCTCGTCGTCCAGATCGACGTCGCCGAGGTGCAGCGTGGCGAGCGTCGTGCGGGCGTCGAGCACGTCGTCGTCACGGAGCCGGCCCAGCTCGGCGAGTGTGTCGTCGGGATTGCGGCCGCGCGGCAGGTAGTCGGCGATCACGTCGTCGAGCTCGTCGTCGACCTCGGAGTAGGTCTCGTCGAGCTGGAGGCGGAGCAGGCGGGCATCGACGCCGAGCTCGATGATCATCGTCTCGATCTCGTCGGCGATGCGGTGCACCATCTCGCCGCGCTGGATGACGGTCACGACGTTGCGCACGCTGACGACGTCCTCTATTTCGAGCGCTGTGAGATTGCTGAGGGCGTCGTCGAGGCGCGTCTTGTAGCGCTCGAGCGTCTGCAGCGCCTGATTGGCGCGGTCGAGCAGGCGCCCGACCTCCTGCAGCTGGCGCTTGGTGCCGCCGGCGTAGACGTTGATCACGCCCATCTCCTCGGAGGCCGAGATCACCGGCACGTCGAGTGAGCGGGCGACGCGCTCGGCGGTGCGGTGGCGTGTGCCGGTTTCACTGGTGGGCACCGTCGGGTCGGGCACGAGGTGGACGTTGGCGCGGGCGATGCGGCCGCCGTCGGTGGAGATGATGATGGCGCCGTCCATCTTCGCCAGCTCGGACAGTCGCTGCGGGCTGAACGGGGCGTCGACGAGGAAGCCGCCTGAGCAGATGGCCAGCACGTCAGGCTCGTCGTTGAGAACGAGCAGCGCGCCCGCTTTGGCGCGCACGATGCGGTCGATGCCGTCACGCAGCGGCGTACCGGGAGAAACACGCGCCAACGCGAGGCGCATGACATCGTTGGCACCGCTGTGGCGGCTCTGCATGGGCTGAGTGTAGTTGACGACGCGTGAGCCAGCCGCCGCCCAAAGTCACGACACGGTCAGCAGCGCCAGCACCTCGTCGACCGAGAGCTCGATCACGACGCTCGCGGGGACGTCGCGCCACTCGCCGTCGGCATTGGCGAGCATCCTCACGGAACGCGGGCGAAGATCGACCTCGAGGTACTCGCTGACGTTGCGCGAGGCGTAGAACGGGAGCTTCTCGCCGGCCCGCTCGCCCGGCGACAAAACCTCGACGACGAGCTCCGCGGTATCGAGAAAGGCGGGCGAGGTTCGCTGCGTGTCGCGGCGGAAGACGCCCAGATCGGGCACCCTCGCGTCGTACTTGTCGACACCGATGTTGACCGGTGCCGACAACGCAAGCCCCCGCGACCGGGCCTTGGGCAGCAAGAGCGCGCCGAGCAACACCATGAACTCACCGTGCTCAGGAGAGGGGCCGGTCACGATCCGGTACACCCCCTCCCACCACTCGTCGTACCGGTCGAGTCGGTTGGCGCGGCGATGCTCGATGAGAGCTAGTAGCTCGGGGGCTTCGTCGGTGCTCGTCTGCACCATCATCGTCATACACGGTACCTTCCCGTCACAGGGGGAAACCGGCGTCGGTCACGGGATCAGGCCACAGGCGGCCAACGCTTCGGGCACTGTTGCGACTCGTACGAGTCGTAGGTCGTTCGTCTCCGGCCCGGGCGCCGAACGCGGGGCGATCACTCGTTTGAACCCCAGCCGCGCCGCCTCGCTCAGCCGTCGAGGGGCGTGCGCGACCTGCCGTACCTCGCCTCCGAGACCGACCTCGCCGAAGGCCACGAGGTCGGCGGGGAGAGGCCGGGCGGTGATCGCACTGACGACCGCGAGGCACAGCGCCAGGTCGAGACCGGGCTCGACCAGCTTCACGCCACCGACCGCGGAGGCGTACACGTCGTGAACCTGGGTCGGTACGCCGGCGCGCTGCTGTAGTACGGCCAGCAGCAACGCCAGCCGGTTGCCGTCGATGCCTTGCGTGGTGCGGCGCGCGGGCACGCCGGGCGGGGCGGCGGTCGTGAGCGACTGCACCTCGACCAGCAAGGGTCGTTGCCCCTCCATCGTTGGTGCCACCGCCGAGCCGGGCACACCGGTGCGGCGGTCGCCGAGGAAGAGTTGGCCGGGATCGGGAACGCCGACGAGACCGTGACCGGCCATCTCGAACAGGCCGAGCTCGTTGGTCGCGCCGAAGCGATGCTTGCTCGCCCTCAGCAGACGTAGTGCGTGATGACGCTCGCCCTCGAAGGCGAGCACGGTGTCGACGACGTGCTCGAGCACTCGCGGCCCGGCCAGCGAGCCCTCCTTGGTGACGTGGCCGACCAGCACCACAGGGAGCTCACGTTGTTTGGCGAGCGTCACGAGTTGATGGGCGCACCCGCGCACCTGCACGACCGAGCCGGGCGGTGAACCGAGCACCGCATCGTGCACGCTCTGGATCGAGTCGACGACGACGATCGTCGGCTGCACCTCCTCGACGGCGGCGAGGATCTGCGCGAGCGACGTCTCGGCGAGCAGCCACAGGTCGGGGCGCACGGCGGCGAGCCGTTCCGCGCGCAGGCGTACCTGTTGCGCGCTCTCCTCGGCCGTGACGTACAGCGCGCGGCCGGGCCAGCCGGCGAGCAGCTGCAGCAACAGTGTGCTCTTGCCGATGCCGGGCTCGCCGCCGAGCAGCGTCACCGAGCCCGGCACGATGCCACCACCGAGCACGCGATCGAGCTCGCCGATGCCGGTCGCATTAGGTCGGCCGGCGAGTGGATCGACGTCGCCCAGCAGTCGCGGGGACGACACGGGGCCGATCTGCGGCAGCTCGCGGGGGAGCGCGACCTCCTCCACCAACGAGTTCCACGCTCCGCAGCCCGCACACTGCCCGGCCCACTTGGGGTGGTTCGTGCCGCAGTCGCGACAGACGTACTCGATCTTCATGCGTGCCATGCGCCGAGCATGACCGGACGGTGTGGCAACGGTCGGCGCCGATCCACCGACCCGGTCGCGGAGCGCTGGCACACTTGGCGCCGTGACCACCGGCCAGCTCATCGTGGTCGCGGTGGCGATCTTCGCCGCGGCCTTCGTGCAGATGCTGGCCGGGTTCGGCTTCGCGTTGCTGGCGATGCCGGTGATGACGCTGGCGATCCCGGTCGAGGAAGCAGTCGTGATCGTGGCGATACTGAGTCTCGCCACGACGGCGTGGCAGTCGATTCGGCTCAAGCACGACACCGATGTCGCGCTCGCACGGCGGCTCATCATCGCCTCGTTCGTCGGCATGCCGCTCGGGCTGCTGATCCTCAACGTCGTCGACGACACCGCGCTCAAGATCGTGCTCGGCATCAGTGTGCTGGTCGCTACGGCTCTGCTCGCGCGCCGGCTCGACCTGTCGCACGTCGGCCCCGGGCTCGACGTGGCCTGCGGCTTTACGTCGGGGGTGTTGAACACTTCGCTCGGCACGAATGGCCCGCCGCTGGTGTTCGACCTGCAGGCGCGGGCGGTCGGCGCCAGCACGTTTCGGGCGACGATCTCGACCGTCTTCGTGTTCGGCAACATGCTCGCGCTCACGTTGTTCCTGATCGACGGCAAGGTGACGGCGGACGAGTTGCGCGCCGCCCTCGTCGCCGCTCCGGCATGGCTGCTCGGGCAGGCGCTGGGCTGGCCCACGCGCAGACACGTGCACGGCGAGCGCTTCCGCTGGCTCGTGCTGACGCTGTTGTTCGCAGCCGGTGTGACGGCGATCGTGTTCGCCGTGACGTGAGTACGGTCGCGCCGATGACGCCGAACGAGCGGCCGAGTGACCCCGCGGTCTGGGAACGGCTGCGCACCATCTGCGGCGCGCTGCCGGATGTCACCGAGCGGATCAGCCACGGCGAGCTGGCATGGTTCGCCGGTTCTGGCAGGCGCGCCCGCCAGTTCGCCGGCACCTGGGACCATCACCACGACGACCGCAACGCGGTGGTGATGGCGGCGCCGCCCGGCGTCCAGGCGAGGGTCGTCGCCGACGACCCGGCGCGCTACTTCCGCCCGCCGTACGTGGGCAACAGGGGATGGATCGGCATCTACCTCGACGCCGGCGAACCCGACTGGGATCTGATCGAGCTGCACCTCGCTGACGCCCACGCCACCATCACCGAGAGCTGACGCCGCCTTCTGCGGCAGCCATCACGACGACCGAGGTCGGTCTGACTGCCGCAACCTCCGGATTCCGATCTCGAGGTAGTGACGAGGACGACCGACGCACGGATCGCTGCCGCAAAATGGAGAGCGAGAGTCGCGTACGTTCGACGGGTGGCTGGTTCCGAGCGTGACGCGGTCGATGCGATCCTCGACCAATGGGC
>DASQTR010000464.1:0-3583 GCA_035641795.1 Ilumatobacter sp. | reverse complement strand
CTCGCGATCGAGCCATGCTCGACTTCGCCGTCAAGCTGACCAAGAAGCCTGACGAATGCGGCAGAGCGATCTCGAACAGCTACGAGAGGTCGGCTTCACCGACGAAGACATCCTGCACATAGTCGAGGTGACCGCGATCTGCAACTACAACGTCCGTCTCGCAACCGCCACGGGGCTGTATCCGAACATCGAGTACCACGACCTCGGCCGGACGACTGCAGCCTGAGCTGACTGGCGACGGTCGTCCCGGATCGTGCGTACCCCCGTCGCCCAATGTGACCATGAGGTGCGCGTCGAGGCTGTCGCGATCTCTTCGGCAGCCCGAGCCGGCGGCGATACACGACGTCGACCGCCACGCCCACCGCCGGGTAGCAACGAAAGAGGTATTGCGGCCTGTGAGGGATCTGAGTATAGGTAGGGGTCGCGCGTACGGTAGGTCTTTCGGTCCTGTTCCTTCTGTCGCTGGTCACAGCATGTGGCTCGGACGAGAAGGCCGACGACGGACGACCGCGAGTCGAGCGGGCGCCCGAGATCCCCGTCGTGATAGGTGAAGGCGCTCCTGTGGTTGTCGCGGTGTCAGCGCCCATCACGGGTCCCGACGCTCGTACCGGCACGGAAGACCGCGACGCCGTGATCGCCGCTGTCGCGCGATGGAAGGAAGACAACGGGGCGACGATCAAGGGACACGAGATCGAGGTCCTCGCCGAGGACGACGGCTGCACCGAGGCCGACATCGCGGCCGAGGCAGCACGGCGTCTCGCGTCGCAGCCGACGGTCGTCGGTGTCGTCGGGCCGAACTGCAGCGCGGGCGCCCCGGCGTCGCTGCAGATCTACGCCGATGCGGGCATCACCAGCATCTCCGGTTCGGCCACGCAGTCCGATCTCACGACGAACCAGCCGCCGGGCGGGTTCTTCTTCCGGACCGCGTATCGCAACGATCTCGTCGGGTCATTGATCGGCCTGTTCGTGAGCCTCGACCTGGACGCCCGGACCGCATACCTCATCGACGACAACGAGTCGTACGGACAGGATCTCGCCGATCGCGCTCAGCCGATCATGGAGCGCAACGAGGTCACCGTGACCCGAGTCGGGATCGAGCGGGGAACGGTCGACTTCCGCGCGGTGGCGCAACAGATCGTGGGCGACGATCCGGACGTGGTGGGTTTCATGGGGTTCAACCCCGAGGCCGCCCTCCTCTACCGTCAGCTGCGCGACGCCGGGTTCGACGGTGTGTTCGGCGCCGGTGACGCCGCCGCCACGCCCGAGTTCATCGAGGGGGCCGGCGACGCCTCCGAGGGCGTCCTGTTCGCCGGTTGCCAACTCCCGCTGCCGGACGCGTTCGTGACGGAGCTCGAAGCCATCCATGAGCATCAACCCGGGACATCCGCGTTCACCGCTCAACAAGCCGATGCGACCACGATCCTGCTGAACGCGATCGTCGACGTCGCCGAGGAGCAGGCCGACGGGTCGCTCGTCATCGAGCCGACCGAGCTCCGGGACTCGGTGCGGACCCTGGGCCTGCAAAACGGCCTGTCGGGATCGTTCACCTTCGATGCGAACGGCGACCGCATCCCGCTCGACGGTGCGCCACTCCCCGAGGTCGTCAACGAAGCCCTCGCCACCCAGGATCTGGACGCGCTCGCCGACCTCGGTCTGGTCCTGTGCCAGGTGCAGGGCGGCGAGCTGGTCAACCTGACCGGACCCGGAGCACAGCCCATGACAACGGACGGCCCCTGAGACCGAACCACGTGAGAACGAGCTAGGCGAAGGGGGGACGATGGCCCAGCCCTCCATCCAAGGAACCTCGGTCACCGCCAGGATCGCGGCCTGGAGCGAACGACACCGCTGGAGGGTCGTCGGCGCCTGGATGCTCATCCTGATCGCCGCGGTGGTGACCTCGTCGCTCGTCGCGACGGATACCGACACCGACGTGGAGCCCCCTGGCGAAGCCGGGGAGGCGGCACAGCTCTTCGACGAACGCTTCGGGACCGCGCAGGAGTCCGCCCGAGAGGTCGTGGTCTTCTCGCATCCCGAGCTGCGCTTCGACGAGGCCCCCTACCAGCAGAAGGTCGAGGGCCTCATGAGCAACTTGCGGGCGCTTCGCAGCACGCAGGTCTCGGACGCGAACGGCATCATCGTGACGTCAAGCGAACGCGTCGTCGCGAGCACCCTGACGGCCTACGACGTCGGGTTGCCGAGGGAGCAGTCACCTTTTGTCGCCAGCACGAGCTCGGGTGGCGATGTGTCCTTCGCGATCGTCACCCTGGTCGGAGACGACGACGAGGCCGAGCACACCGTCGACGCGGTCATCGACACCGTGGACCGCGCGGGCGGCGCCGACGAGTTCGAGATCGCCGTCGGCGGTGACGCTTCCATCGCGAGCGAATCGAATCGGGTCGTCGAGGAGGACTTCGCTCTCGCGCTTCAGCTGAACCTACCGATCACGCTACTCCTGCTGCTGCTGGCGTTCGGGGCGCTCGTGGCCGCGTTCATCCCGCTCGGGCTCGCCCTGATCGCGATCACGATCGCACTGGCCGTGCTCAGCCTGGTCAGCCGGCTATATCCGCTCGAGGAGCTCTACAGCGAGATGGTCCTGCTTATAGGCCTGGCCACAGGCATCGACTACACGCTGTTCATCATCACCCGCTACCGCTTGGAGCGGGCGGCCGGACATCCGAAGGAGCGTGCCATCGTGCTGGCCAGCGGCACGTCGGGAAAGTCGGTCGTGTTCGCCGGCGTCACCGTGCTCCTGGCCATCAGCGGCATGTTCCTGGTCGACAACGTGATCTTCTCCAGCATGGCCATCGCGGCCATAGTGGTCGTGGCGATCGCCGTCATCATCTCCGTCACCCTCCTCCCGGCGATCCTGGCGATCCTCGGCGACAACGTGAACCGCTGGCGTCTCGGGTTCCTCCGCCGCCGGCACACCGAAACCGGTGGCATCTGGGGGCGGATCAGCGACTACGTGCTCGCCCACCCGGTGGCCATCACCATGGTGACGCTGGTGGTGCTGCTGGCGCTGGCGCTTCCCGTCACCACCTTCAACCTGGGATTCAACGGCAACAAGGCGCTTCCCGACGCCGTCGACGCCAAGAAGGCCCTCACCGCGCTCGAGGCCAACTTCACGCTCGGACTGACCTCACCCGCCATCGTGCTCATCGATCCAGGACAGGACCAGAACATCTTCGGGTCCGAGATCCAGGCCAACACCGACGAGTTCCTCGGCCTGGTCGACGAGGAGACGGCATCGGCAACGAACAGCGACGCCCCCTACGGCTCGCCCATCCAGACCGAGGTCAACGACAGCGGCAACACCGAGCTGATCCGGATACCCATCAACGCCGACACCGGAGACGACGAAGCGATACGCGCGGTCGAGCACCTGCGCGACGACCTCGTCCCGCAGGCCTTTCCCGATCAGCCGCCCAACGTACTCGTCACCGGCGACACCGCCGGCAACATCGATTTCCGCAAAAACATCCTCGCCAAGACACCGCTTGTCATCGCGTACGTCGTGGCGCTCACGTTCATCACCCTCCTGATCGTCTTCCGCTCCATCGTCATACCGATCAAAGCCGTCGTG
>DASQTR010000463.1:0-9022 GCA_035641795.1 Ilumatobacter sp. | reverse complement strand
AAACAACACAGCGCTCAGCAACAAGAAGTTGGCGGCGTACATCTCGTCAGTCCTTCCTGGCAAGGACGATGGCGCCGATGGCGGCGGCGAGCAGCACGAACGACAGTGCGATCAGCGGGACGAGGTAGTCGCCGATGTAGGCATCGCTGATGGCGGTCGTCGTAGCGGCGATCTGGGCCTCGTCGCGGTCGACGAGCACCTCGTCACCCACGACGTCGAGCACGACGTATCCGAGGACACCCAGAAGGCCGAGCGCGACCGGGATGCCGATCGCCCAGCCCTTGTTGTTGAGGTCGGTGTCGGGGCCCACCGTCGCGCGTGTGAGCATGATGCCGAACAGGAACAGCACCATGACGGCGCCGATGTAGATAAGCACCTGAGAGACGGCGACGAACTCGGCGGCGGCGAGGATGTACTGGGCGGCGACGCCGCCGAGCACGACGATCAGCCAGAGCGCGGCATGGACGACGTTCTTGGTCGTCACGACGCGGAGCGCGCCCCACACCATCGCCGCGGCGATGATGTAGAACCCCACGTTCTGGGCGACGTTCACGTCGGACGCTAGAACGGTCACAGTCGGTTCACTTCTTGGCCGCCCCGGCCTCGAGCTCTGGCGCCTCGGCGACCGTCTCCATCCACTCGCCGAGCTTGGCCTTGTCGTGCAGCAGGTCGGCGATACGCGGCTCGGAGTACTCGTACTCGGGACTCCAGAAGAGCGCGTCGAACGGGCACACCTCGACACAGATTCCGCAGTACATGCACAGCGCGTAGTCGATGTCGAAGCGATCGAGGTGGCTGACGTTGCGGGGCTTGCCGCCGGCACGGCGCGGTGGGGCGAGTGTCTTGTGGCCCTCGATGTAGATGCACCAGTCGGGGCAGGAGCGTGCGCACAGCATGCACACCGTGCAGTTGTCCTCGCGAAGGGCGATCACACCGCGAGATCGGGGCGGCGGCGACTCCTTGACGTGCGGGTACTGGACCGTGTTGGCGCCGTCCTTGAACGTGCGGAACATGGTGCCCATCGTGACGCCGAGACCTTTGACGAGACCGGGAACCTTGGGCATCAGACGGCAACTTTCAGGACGGCTGTGACGACGATGTTGAGCAGAGAGATCGGGATCAGGACCTTCCAGGCGAAGCGCTGCAGCTGGTCCTCACGGAAGCGCGGATAGCTGAACCGCACCCACATGATGATGAGCGTCAGCACCATCATCTTGGTCAGCATGATCACGGGCCCGGCGACGTTCATCCAGTCGTCGACATCGTCGAGGGAGTCCCAGCCGAACCAGCTGAAGGGCACGCCCCATCCGCCGAGGAACAGGACCGCGGCGATGAACGCGAACACCCCGGCCGTGGCGAACTCTCCGATGAAGAAGATGAGGAACCGGAACCCGGAGTACTCGGTCATGTACCCCGACACGAGCTCGGACTCCGCGATTGGCATGTCGAACGGCGCCTGCGTGAGCTCGGCCTGGACCGCGATCATGAAGATCACGAACCCGATGAACTGGGTGAGCACGAACGGCAGACCGACCCCGTCGAAGCCGAAGATTTCCTGCGTGTTCTGCGCGAGGACGATCTGCTGCAGATTCATCGAGCCGGCTTGGATGACGACCCCCACGACGGCGAGCACCATCGGCAGCTCGTAGGCGATCAGCTGGCCGGCCGCGCGTAGGCCGCCCAGCAGCGAGTACTTGTTGGCGCTCGACCAGCCGGCGACCAGGATGCCGATGACCGAGATCGACGACACCGCCAGCAGATAGAAGACGCCTGCCTCGAAATTCGTGAACAAGGCGTCGGGGCCGAAGGGGACCACGGCGACCAGCAGGAAGGTCGACACGAGCACGATGATCGGTGCGACCTTGTAGATCGGCGCGTCGGCGCGCTCGGGGACGATGTCCTCCTTCTGCAACCACTTGCCGACCTCGGCGAACAGCTGCATCGATCCGTACGGTCCGGCCTCCATCGGGCCGAGCCGACTTTGCATGAAGGACATCATCTTGAAGAGGAAGACGTAGACGATCGTTCCGGCGGGAATCAGCACAGCCACGATCCCGCCGAGGACGCGAAGCAGCGATTGCCCCCAGTACGGCACCTCAACAGCAAGCAGACTGTTCACCGGATGAACGCCTCGCGGTCAGCCGGCGAGGGAAGCGCCAGCGACGAGCCGGAGCGGTGTGAGGAGGAGCGCAGCGACGACGAAGAAGCAATCATCAGCGGTCTATGTCTCCGAGGATGAAGTACAGGCTGGCGAGAATGGTGATGATGTCGGGCACGTAGACGCCGCGCAACACCCACGGCGCGACCGAGATGTTGTTGAAGCTGGCCGAGCGGATCTTGACCCGGAACGGTCCCAGGTCGCCGTGGCTGACGATGTAGTAGCCCATCTCGCCGAGCGGGTTCTCGGTCGACACCCACGCCTCGCCCTCCGGCACCTTGATGATACGCGGGACCTTCGTCATCACCGGGCCAGGCGGCAGCGTGTCGAGCAACTGCTCGACGATCTTGGTCGCCTCGCGAGTCTCCTGCAGCCTCACCCAGCAGCGCGCCCACGAGTCGCCGTCGGGATGAGTCCAGACCTTGAAGTCGATCTTGTCCCACGCCATCGGAAGCGACTGGTCACGACGCAGGTCCCAGTCGACGCCCGACGCCCGCAGGTTGGCGCCGGACATTCCGTACGACTTGGCAACCTCGGCGGGGATGATGCCCACGCCGCGCGTGCGGCTCTGGAAGATCTCGTTGCCGAACAGCAGGTCGTCGATCTCGTCGCAGAACGTGCGCAGCTTCCGCATCACCTGCCTGGTCTCGTCGATCCAACCCTTGGGGAGATCGTCCTTGAGGCCGCCGATGCGGTCGAAGTTGGGATGAAAGCGGCCGCCGGTGGCGCCTTCGATCAGGTTGAGCACGTACTCACGGTCGCGAAAGGCGAAGAACACCGGCGTGATCGCTCCGAGCTGCACACCGAGATCGCCGAGGAAGAGACCGACGTTGGCGATCCGGCTGAGCTCGAACAGGATCGTGCGGATGTGCTGCGCCCGCGGCGGCGCTTCGATGCCCATCAGCTGCTCGGCAGCCAGGATGAAGGGCACCTCGTTGGCGAAGCTGCCGAGCCAGTCGATGCGGTTGATCAGCGTCGTGATCTGCGGGTACGTGCGGACCTCGGTGAGCTTCTCGTATCCGCGGTGCATGTAGCCGATGACCGGCTCGGCCCACACGACCTGCTCCCCGTCGAGACGGGCGACGATTCGCAGCGTGCCGTGGGTGGCCGGATGCTGGGGGCCGATGTTGAGGGTCATCCCCTCGGTCTCGAGCTCGACGTTGAGGCGGGCGTCGGCAGCCTGGGCGGCGATGTACGACAGTTGCTGGCGTTCGGTGGTCACGCTCACGACTCGGCCGCTTCAGTCTCTTCGGCGTCGTCGATACCCGGCATCGGCTCGACGTCGACGATGCCGGGCCACGGCTTGACCATGCGCGAGAGCAGCGGGAAATCCTTGCGGAGCGGATTTCCCTCGAACTCGCCCGGAAGGTACAGGTGACGCAGGTCGGGATGGCCTGCGAAGTCGATGCCGAACATCTCGTGTGTCTCGCGTTCGTGCCAGTTGGCACCGGCGAAGACCTGCACCCATGTCGGCATCGCCATCGACTCGGGAACGTCGGCCTTGAGCGTGACGCTCACGTGGCGGCGGGTGTCGGTAACGCGCGCCAGCATCTGGAACCGCGACTCGCCGCCTGTATGACCCCGTCGCATCGTGGGCCCGTCGTCCGCTTCGCTTCCGGCTTGGGCGGCGTCAGCCTCGTCGCCGTCCGCGCTTTCCTCCTCGGCCGCCTCGGCCGGAACATCCTCGCCCTTTCCGTAGGGCGAGGGCGCCCAGTCGATCGCCGACAGAAAGCAGAAGTAGTCGAAGCCGTGCGCCTTCAGTGCACCGGCAGCGGCGACCCAGGCCTCGGGTGCAACCCGGACCCAGACGTCGCGCTGCGGCATGAGATAGGTGTCGACCAGCTGCTCACCCAGCGCGGCGCGCAGATCCTCGATGATTCCCTCGCGGAGCGCATCGCCCGGCAGCGCAGGAGTCTCGGTGGAGGTGTCACTCAATCGGCCCACCCCCGACCACGATGGGCTCGCGGCCTGATTCGCGTGCCTCGGTCAGCTGCAGCGACGTGTACTCCTCATTCCGCCACTTGGCGGCCATGTCCTCGTTCTTGATCCGCTGCTGGAGCAGCACGACGCCCTCGAGCAGCGCTTCGGGGCGCGGCGGGCAGCCCGGGACGTACACGTCGACGGGGATGATCTGGTCGACGCCCTTGGTGACGGAGTACGAGTCCCAGTAGGGGCCGCCGCAATTGGCGCACGATCCCATGGAGATCACGTACTTGGGCTCGGGCATCTGCTCGTACAGGCGCTTGACCGCGGGCGCCATCTTGTCGGTGACCGTGCCGGAGATGACGACGAGATCGGCCTGCCGCGGACTGGCAGGGAGCGGGATGACGCCGAGGCGCATCACGTCGTAACGCGGCGACCCGAAGGCCGCGCCCATCTCGATGGCGCAGCAGGCGAGGCCCCATTGGTAGACCCACATGGAGTACGACCGACCCAGGTTGAAGAGCTTGGTGAGCGGGGCGGGCATGCGCCCGCGATCCACTAGACCCATCGGAGGAGCCCTCGTTTCCACGCGTACACGAGGCCATCGAGCAGCAACACGATGAAGATCCCCATCGCGATGAGGCCGAACCACCCGTAGCGCTCCATTGCTGCCGCCCAGGGGAAGATGAACACCGCTTCCACGTCGAAGATCACGAACAGCAGCGCGAAGACGTAGTACCTCACCTGGCTCTGCGACCATCCCGAACCGACGGGGTCGACGCCGGATTCGTAGTTGGTGAGCTTCGCCTTGTTCGGGCGCGACGGCCGTACGGCGGCGGCAACGCCCAGCAAGAGCCCTGCAAGCAGCACCGCGGCGAGCCCAAACCAGACGATCGTCAGGTAATCGCGCAGGAAGAGCGACATCGCCAAGCGAGGCTACCAGGGGCGGAGAATCCCGACCCAACTGCCTCCGCCTGGGAATTCGGGTCCTTCGTGGGCGCGACTACCTACTGGTCGGTAGGGCGGTAGAGTGGCCGGATGCTCGATGCCAGCCGCATGCTCGAGGGCCTGGAACCCGTGGTGGAGCAGCTGCTCGAACGCCACCTCGCGACGTCGAAGGAGTGGTTCCCGCACGAACATGTACCGTACGGCCGGGGTCGCGACGCCGTCGTTGGCGAGCAGTGGAGCGAGGACGATGCTGATCTGGCCGGGGCGACGATCGACGAGGGGGTGCGGTCGGCGCTGCTGGTCAACCTGCTCACCGAGGACAACCTCCCGTACTACTTCCGCACGATCGAGCAGGTCTTCGGACGCGACGGTGCGTGGGGGACGTGGGTGCGGCGGTGGACGGCCGAGGAGGGTCGCCACTCGATGGCGATCTACGGGTATCTGATGGTCACGCGGGCGATCGATCCGCACCATCTCGAGCGCTGCCGGATGGCGCAGGTGTCCGGCGGTGTGATCCCAGAGCCGCCTTCGGTCCACGACACCTTCGTCTACCTCTCGATGCAGGAGCTTGCGACTCGGATCTCGCACCGGGCGACCGGCAAGATGCTCGGGGACCCTGCGGGGTACGAGGTGATGATGCGGGTCGCCGGAGACGAGAACCTGCACCAGCTCTTCTACCGTGATCTCGCCGCCGCCGCGATCGCGCTCGACCCCGACGGGATGATGGGCGCGATCGAGCGTCAGGTGACGTCATTCACGATGCCCGGCATCGGCATTCCGGGATTCGCCGAGCACGCCAAGCGGATCGCCCACGCCGGCATCTACGACCTTGCCGTGCACCACGAGCAGATCCTCGTGCCGGTCGTGAGCCGCGGCTGGGACGTCGAGAACGTTTCCGGTCTCAGCGCCGAGGGCGAGCGAGCACGTGATCGGCTGCTGGCGCGGATGGCGAAGAGCGAGCGGGTCGCTCGCCGCGTCGCCGAACGCCGTGACGCAGCCGCGCTCGTTTCCGCCTGATCGGCTCGCCGGCCTGGCCGCTGCGACCGCTCAGCTACCCCGCAGGTACGTCAAGACGGCGAGCACACGTCGATGGGCACCCTCTTCGGGTTCCAGCCCGAGCTTCATGAACACGTTCGAGATGTGCTTCTCGACCGCGCCCGCCGACACGACGAGTCGATCGGCGATGCCGGCGTTGGAGAGACCCTCCGCCATGAGGGTGAGCACCTCCCGCTCGCGCGGCGTGAGGCGGTCGATCTCGGCGCGGTGGCGTGAGCGGCCGAGGATCTGGCTGATCACCTCCGTGTCGACCGCGCTACCGCCGGCGGCGACGCGCCGCAACGAGGCCAGGAAGTCATCGACGTCGATGACCCGGTCCTTCAACAGGTAGCCGACGCCCGACACGTTCCCGGTGAGCAGCTCCGCGGCGTAGCGCTCTTCGACGTACTGGGAGAGCACGAGCACGGCCATGTTCGGACTCCGGCGCTTGATCTCGATCGCCGCCCGCAGACCTTCGTCGGTGTGGGTCGGGGGCATGCGTACGTCGACGATGCACAGGTCGGGGTCGTGCTCGGTGGCAGCGTCCAGGAGAGCCTGCGCGTCGCCGACCGCCGCCAGCACGTCGAAGCCCGAGTCGGCCAGCAGCCGGACCACGCCGTCGCGCAGCAGCACCGAGTCGTCGGCGACGACGGTCCGGATCACGGATGTGGTCGTCGTCTCGCTCATGGCCGCCTGCGCTTACGCGGGATCTGCACCACCACGGTCGTCGGGCCGCCTGGCGGCGAGTTCACGGTGCCCGTGCCGTCGACGGCGTTGATGCGCGCCCGGATGCCGGCGATGCCGGTGCCCTTGCTGGGGTCGACGCCGCCGACCCCGTCGTCGTGGATGGTCACGCGCACGTCGTCACCGACCTTGGTCACGTGCACTGACGCCACCCGCGCCTGGGCGTGCTTCATGACGTTGGCGAGCGCCTCGTTGACAACGAAGTAGACGGTCTCGGCGACGTCGGTCGGCAGGTCGAGATCGGGGTCGACGTGAACGGAGATCGGTATCGGCGCGTTGCTCACGATCGCCGAGAGCGCGGCATCGATGCCGCGATCCTCCAGGATCGCCGGATGGAGGCCGCGGCCGATCTGGCGCATCTCCGCGATCGAGCCCTGCACCTTGTGACGAGCGCTCACGATCAACTCACGGGCGCGCTCAGGGTCGTCGTCGAGATGGTGTTCGGCCATCCCGAGGTCGAGCCCGATCGCGACGAGCTGCTGCTGCACGCCGTCGTGCAGGTTGCGTTCGATGCGGCGTCGTTCGCTGGCCACGGCGTCGAGGATGTCCTCACGCTGGGAGGCGAGCGTCGTGACGCGCCGCTCTGCCGCGGCGAGCCGGTCCGGCCCGAGGAACCAGCTCGTGATCTGGAACTTGAGCCGCCCGACAAGGACGACGAGCCGTGGCGCGGCTCCCAGAGCGACGGCAGCGACCGCCCACGCCGCGATCCCGACGAACGGATTGATCGAGAACAGCGAGCCGCCGTCTCCGAAGTCGAACACGAGCCGGAGGACCAACGAATAGGCGAACGATCCGATGGAGAACAACACGATCGCGAGCGGCATGTTGAGCGCCAGGAATGCCAACTGCCGCCAACGCTCGCCATCGAGGACGGCACGCAGACCGAGGCCCTTGATCGGCTTGACCGGCCGCGCCGGGATCTCGACGTCGACGATCCCAGCCAACCGTCGCTCGACGCCGGCCAGGGCATCGACGATCCGGAAGAAGACGCCCACGAGGAGAAAGCCGATGCCGGCGAACAGCAGTGCAAACGTCGTCCACCCGACGACATTGATGACGATGAAGAAGGCGATGCCGGTGACCATCCCGACGAACAGGTACGCCAGCGACAGCCAGCCTTCACTGTGGAGCAGCGGTCGGTACCACCGCTCGGCGAGATCGCGAACGCGGTCCCAGTCCCAATCGGGAGCGGACTGGGACAGAGTCTGCTGCGCAGATGGCGGCGGGGCGGGCGGCGGGGCGGGCGGCGGCGCCGGAGGCGGAAGCGAGCTCACGCTGTCATTCTGCTCGTCGACGGCGCGTGCCCGACATGGAGCGTGCTGGCCAAGTGCGGTGGGGTTATCCCCATCCGTCGGGTGCTCACGCCGTCCGGCGTGAGCGGACGACCAGGAATCCGCCGGCAGCGGCGACGATCCCGAGCAGCACGACGAATACCAACGTGCGTTCGCGGTCACCAGCGGGATCGGAGCCGTCGATGATCAGCGCCGACTCGACACTCGTCCCCGGCGCGTTGCTCGCTGGTCCGGCCTCACCCGGCGGCCCGGTCGTCGTTGGTGTCGTCGTTGGTGTGGTCGTTGGAGTCGTCGGCGGAGTGGTGGTCGCGGTCGTCGATGGGGTGCTGGCGGTTGCGATCGTCGCAGCGTCGGATGCCGTGGCCGGGAGCGGCGCTGCGACGGTGAAGCTGAACGAGCCCTCCTGGACATCGCCGTCGAGCGCCCGCACGTGGTAGTCGACGACGACCACACCGCCCGCCAACGGCGGGTCGATCTGGAACCGGAACACCTTGCTGTCGTCGGTGACGACGAACGGCGTCAGCACGTTGCCCTGCGGGTCGTGCACCTCGAACCCGTTGCCCACGAGCGCCACGACGTCGGTGAACCCGACCGAGATCTCGCTGACCGGCTCGCCAACGGTGGTGCCGTGCGCCGGCAATGAGAAGTCGAGCTGTGTGTGCGCCATCACCCGTCCGGGCGCCAGCGCCAGCATGATCACCGCCGCGCAGGCCACGCGCGCGACGGCACGACGCGGCTTTGGTGGCATGCCCCGGAAAGCTACCGGTGGCAGCGCTGCGTACGATGGACACGTGAGCACCCACCCACCGTTCCGCGCCGAGAGTGACGAGCCTCGCTTCGACGATGCCGAGGCCCTGCGGCGCCATCGCATGCGCCGGACGGCGTTGTCATACCGGCTGTTCGGCGCCTACCACTGGGGCGA
>DASQTR010000462.1:0-4363 GCA_035641795.1 Ilumatobacter sp. | reverse complement strand
GCTCACCGTGCGCGGTCTGCGTGGGCGCACCGTGCACGGGCTCGAGCTCGACGTCATGCCAGGCGAGATCGTCGGCTTGGCGGGCATCACCGGTTCCGGCCGCGAGCACGTGCTGGGCTTGATCGTCGGCCAAACCCCGCGCGAAGACGGCGAGATCGAGCTGGACGGCAAGCCGGTCGCCAACTACCAGCCGCGCCGGGCGATGGCTGCCGGCGTTGCTTTCGTTCCGGCCGAGCGCGCGCTCCGGGGCACGATCGCGCCGATGAACGTGCGCGAAAACCTCACGATCACCGACGTCCGACGCTTCGTGAAGGCGATGCGCATGAGCCGCAGGTCGGAGGTCGACGAGACCAAGGTATGGGTCGAACGCCTGAGCGTGAAGACGAGCTCGACCGAGTCGCCGATCGGTTCGCTCAGTGGCGGCAACCAGCAAAAGGTGATGTTCGGCAAGGCGCTTCGGCTCTCGCCCAAGATGCTGTTGCTCGACGAACCGACCCAGGGCGTCGACATCGGCGCCAAGGATCAGATCCACTCTCTCGTAGAACGCGCCGCTGCCGACGGCGTGGCCACGCTCGTGGCGTCCACCGACACCGACGAGCTCGTCCGCCTCTGCGATCGTGTGATCGTCCTTGTCGACGGTCGCGCGGTCGCCACACTGCGGGGCGCCGACATCACGGCTGAGATGATCGAGCACACGCAACTGCAGACCTCGGGGAGGGTTCGATGATCAAGCGGCTCGGACTCGACAGGTACAGCGCCCTCTACCTGTGGGGCTTCTTCATCGTCCTGTTCACCGCGCTCGAGGGCCGAACCTTCCTGAGCAGCACGTCGGCGAAGACCATCCTGATCGAGAACGTGATCGTCGGTGTGCTGGCGATCGCGTTCCTGATTCCGCTCACCACAGGCACCTACGACCTGTCGATCGGCACGATGATGACGATGTCGCTGGTGATCACGAACTGGTTCGCCAAGAACAGCGACGCCCCGCAGGTGGTGGGAATGCTGGTGGGTCTAGGGGCGTGCGCGATCGCGGGGTTGGTGAGCGGCTTCGTGGTCGTCAAGCTGCGCGTGAACAGCTTCATCGCCACGCTCGGGATGAGCCAGATCATCACCGCGTTCGTGTATTTCACGTCCGAACAGACGATCAGCGGCGAGCTCACCCGTGACTACCAGAAGATCGGCAACCGGCTGCTGTTCGGTCTTCCGCTGTTCTGCTACTACCTCGGCGTGATCGCAGTCGTGACGTGGTTCGTGCTCGAGCACACGCCGGTCGGGCGCCACATGTTCGCCGCCGGCGGCAATACCGAGGCCGCCCGCCTCGCCGGCGTTGCCACCGATCGCCTGGTGTGGCAGTCACTCGTGGTCTCCGCTGTGATCGCGGGGTTCGCCGGCGTCGTGTACTCCTGGAAGGTCGGGACGTACGGACCGAACATCGGACCCGGATATCTCTTCCCGGCGATTGCCGCTGTCTTCTTCGGCGCCTCGCAGATCAAGGGACGCCCCAACGTGTGGGGCGCCATGATCGCGCTCCTGGCGCTCGCCACTGGCATCAAGGGCATCCAACTCCATTTCTCGGGCAGCAGCCGCTGGATCGAGCCGATGTTCTACGGTCTGTCGCTGCTCATGGCCGTTTCACTCGCGAGCCGCAGCCAGGTCGTCAAGATCCCGAAGCGCAAACGGCCCGTCCCAGTGGCCGAGGCACCGCGTGCCGACGTTCCGGCGCCGGTCTGAATCGCGCGGGCGCGCGTCCGCCTGAGCTCCCGACCACCCACCGTAACTAGAGTCGATCCCAAGAATCTCTCGACCGCTCTGTCGGCACACGCACACCGGAGACCGCATGACGATCACGATCGACCGCCGCGGGTTGGTCGCCTTCATCGACGGCGACGCGCGGCTCGTCGCCGTCCAGTGCTCGGCGTGCGGCACGCACGCTTTCCCACCCCAGCTGGCTTGTCCGCGATGCGGCGCTCCCACCGAGCTGGCCGCGCTGCCCGACCGCGGCGCGCTGTGGAGCTGGACGATCCAGCACATCCAGCCCAAGCCGCCCTATCGCGCTCCCGAGCCGTTCGAGCCGTTCGCTGTCGGCTACGTCGACCTCGGCCCGATTCGCATCGAGACGCGGCTCGGCGGGCGCCCACCGGACGCCTGGCGGATCGGAGACGCCGTTCGACTCCTCACCGGGCCGCCCGACGGTGACGGCGACGTGTGGTCATACGAGTTCGTACCGTTGGACGACGCCGGATGACCGTGTCGATCGTCGGCGTCGGGCTGCACCCTTTCGGGCGCTTCGACATCAGCGGCCGCGAGATGGGACTGATCGCGGCGCGGGCGGCGCTCGAAGATGCCGGCGTGAGCTGGCGGGACGTCGGCTTCGCGGCCGGGGGGAGCCGCGACAGCGGACACGCCGCTGCGCTCGTGAGCGAGCTCGGCCTGACCGGCGTTCCGTTCATCGGCGTCTACAACGGGTGCGGTACGGCGGGGAGCGCGGTATTGGCATGCCGGCAGGCGATCGAGTCGGGCGCAACCGAAGTCGCCCTCGCGGTCGGGTTCGACAAGCACGCCCGCGGCGCGTTCGCTTCCGACCCCGCCGACTATGGCCTGCCCGACTGGTACGCCGAGCAGGGAATGATGGTTACCACTCAGTTCTTCGCACTCAAGATCCAGCGCTACCTCCACGACCACGGCCTCGACCCCAAGCTGTTGGCCGAGATCGCCGCCAAGGCGCTGCGCAACGGCGCCGTGACGCCGCACGCGTGGCGGCGCAAGCCCGTGCCGGCCGACGAGATCGCCAGCGCCCCGATGGTGAACGACCCGCTCACCTCCTACATGTTCTGCAGTCCCAGCGAGGGGGGAGCAGCCGTCGTGCTGATGTCCAGCGCGCGCGCCAGCCGGCTGGGAGCAGACGCAGTGGAGGTCAAGGCGCTCGAGTTCCGAACCCGCTTGTTCGGTACGTTCGAGGTGTTCAGCCCGTGGCTGGCACCGGAGGTCGCGGAGGGGGCATCGGTCCACGCCGCCCGCGCCGCGTTCGAGGCGGCAGGGATCGGCCCCGAGGAGATCGACGTCGCTCAGCTGCAGGACACCGAAGCCGGTGCGGAGCTCATGCACCTCGCCGAGTGCGGGTTCTGCGAGCACGGCGAGCAGGACCGGCTGATCATGAGCGGCGAGCTCGAGATCGGCGGCCGGCTTCCGGTCAACACCGACGGCGGACTGATCGCCAACGGCGAGCCGATCGGCGCCAGTGGCCTGCGTCAGATCGTCGAGTGCGTCCAACAGCTGCGGGGGCGGGCGGGCGAGCGCCAGGTGCCGGGCGAGCCGCGAACTGCCTTCACTCAGGTCTACGGCGCACCCGGCATCAGCCTCTGCTCGGTGCTCGCCCGATGACACCGCTGCCACTGCTCGCGCGCGCTGTCGACGCTCCCCACGACTGGGCGATCCGGTCCGACTCCCACGGCGGCGCCACGTGGTCGGAGCTGGCCCGTGCGACGTTGCGGTTGGCGGCGGCGATGCAGGCCTTCGACCTCGGCGACCGGCGCCGCATGCTGGTGGTGGCCCGCAATCGCCCCTCGACGCTATTGGTCCATGCCGCCGCGGCGTTGGGCGAGGCGTGCTCGGTACCGGTCAACTTTCACCTGACGGCCGGTGAGATCGCCTTCATCGCCGCCGAGTCGAACGCTTTACTGGCGTTCGTCGACTCGACGACGCGTGACGTGACCGTCGCAGCGCTGACGGGCACGGACGTCAGGGTCGTGATGCTGCCTGACGACGGGCTCGCCGGCGGTGAGCTGGATGCTTTCGTGGGCGATCACCAACCGATCACCGTTCGGCCCGATCAGCGCGTCTTGCCCAATCTGCTGTTCACGTCGGGCACCACCGGCCGACCAAAGGCGGTCCAGCTGCCGCCGAAGACGATCGGTGAGTCCTGCGATCTCGCCGGCTTCGTCGACCACATCACTGCGCACCGGCTCGCCAAACTCGGGCCACACCTCGTGGTGGGCCCGCTCTATCACAACGGCCCGCTCACCGCGGTCCGGCTGCTGCTGGCGGGCGTTCCCGTGGTCGTCCACGAGCGCTTCGACGCCGAGGCGACGCTGGCGGCGATCGCCGAGCACGCGATCGAGAGCTCGATCATGGTGCCTACTCATTTCGTGCGCTGTCTGGCGTTGCCACTCGAGATCCGCGCGCGCTACGACGTCTCGTCGCTCCGGCAGGTCGCCCACACCGGCGGCAAGTGCGCGATCGACGTCAAGCGGGCGATGATCGAATGGTGGGGGCCCGTGCTGTCCGAGTCGTATGGCGGCACCGAGTCGGGCACCGTGTGCTCCATCAACTCGACCGACTGGCTGGCACATCCGGGGTCGGTCGG
>DASQTR010000461.1:0-6884 GCA_035641795.1 Ilumatobacter sp. | reverse complement strand
TGCGTCGCAAGGCCATTCTGACCGCCAAGGTCCAGGACGAAGCGGGTCACGGCCTCTATCTATACGGAGCGGCAGAGACGCTGGGCACGCCGCGGGAGGAACTGCTCGACCGGCTCCACACCGGCCGCCAGAAGTACTCGTCGATCTTCAACTATCCGACGCTCACCTGGGCCGACGTCGGCGCCATCGGCTGGCTCGTCGACGGCGCCGCGATCATGAACCAGGTACCGCTGTGCCGCTGCTCGTACGGGCCGTACGCGCGGGCGATGGTCCGGATCTGCAAAGAGGAGAGCTTCCACCAGCGCCAGGGCTACGATGCGATGACGAAGCTCGCGCGCGGCACGCCGGAGCAGAAGCAGATGGCCCAGGATGCACTGAACCGCTGGTGGTGGCCGTCGATCATGATGTTCGGCCCACCCGACAGCGAGTCGACGCACGGCGACCAGAGCATGCGGTGGGGCATCAAGCGCTTCGGCAACGACGAATTACGCCAGAAGTTCATCGACGTCACCGCCCCACAGGCCGACCTGCTCGGGCTGACGATTCCCGATCCTGTCCTGCGGTTCGACGAGGCGAGCCGTCACTACGTCCATGGCACGATCGACTGGGACCACTTCTGGGAAGTGGTGAAGGGCAACGGACCGTGCAACCGCGAGCGGATCGCGACGCGCGTCGGCGCCCACGCGGAGGGGGCGTGGGTGCGCGAGGCCGCCACCGCCTACGCCGCCAAGCATGCCGCCGCCAACGGTGTCGAGGAGTCTGCAGCGTGAGTTCCGACTGGCCGTTGTGGGAGGTCTTCGTGCGCGCCAAGCGCGGCGTGAGCCACGTGCACGCAGGAACAGTTCACGCGCCCGACGCCGAACTGGCGCTGCAGAACGCGCGCGACCTGTTCACCCGCCGCGCCGAGGGCGTCAGTCTCTGGGTCGTGCGCTCGAGCGACGTCACTGCCAGCGACCCCGACGACCGGGCCGCGATGTTCGATCCGGCGCTCGACAAGACGTTCCGCCACCCGACCGACTTCGTGCTGCCCGACGAAGTCGCCAACATGTGAGGGGCGGCGTGAAGGCCCTCCTCACCTATGTGCTGCGCCAGGGGGACCGTGCCCTCGTGCTCGCCCAGCGCCTCCTCGAGCACGTGACCCACGCTCCGGAGATCGAAGAGGACACGGCGCTCGCCAACCTGGCGCTCGACCTGATCGGCCAGTCGCGGGCGCTGTACACGTACGCAGGCGAGGTCGAGGGGGAGGGCAACGACGAGGACCACTTCGCCTACTGGCGCGACCCGCACGAGTTCGTCAACCCGTTGCTGGTGGAGCAGCCGAACCGTGATTTCGGCCATGTGATCGTCCGTCAGTTCCTGCACGACGCCTTCGCGCTGCCCTACTGGCAGGCGATGACCCGCGCGTCCGACGCGACGTTGGCCGCCCTCGCCGGCAAGGCGGAGAAGGAGACCGCCTACCACCTGCGCCACTCTCGCGCTTGGGTGGTACGGCTCGGAGACGGGACGCCGGAGAGCCACCGGCGGGCGCAGGCCGCGGTCGACACGCTGTGGCGGTACACGGGCGAGCTCTTCGATCGCGATCACGTCGACGAAGAGCTCGTCGCAGCGGGAGTCGCGCCCGATTCCGCCGTGCTAGCCGGCCAGTGGCGGTCGATCGTGGAATCGACATTGGCCGAAGCCACGCTGGCGTGCCCGGCTGGCGTCGTCATGCAGCACGGCGGGCGGACCGGCCGCCACACGGAGGGCTTCTCATACCTGCTCGGCGAGCTGCAGGTCGTCGCCCGTGCCCACCCCGGGGCGACATGGTGAGCACCGCGCCGGCCGCGCTCGCCGAGCTCGTTCGTGAGATCGAGGACCCGGAGCTGCCGCACGTGACGATCGGCGACCTCGGCATCGTTCGCTCGGTCACGGTCGTCGGTGCCACTGCGACGATCGTGTTGACGCCGACGTACACCGGGTGCCCTGCGACCGAGCAGATCCGCGACGACGTGACGGCGGCGGTGTCGCATGCCGGCTACATCGCGGACGTGCGGATGGCGATGAGCCCGGCCTGGACGAGCGACTGGATCTCCGCGCGCGGGCGGCAACGCCTGCACGCCGCCGGCATCGCGCCGCCGTCGTCGGTCGCCCACGATCGCGCGACGACCGTCGCGGCGCCGGTGAGCTGCCCGCGCTGCAACTCGCGACGGACGCGGCTCGTGTCGCAGTTCGGCGGCACGGCCTGCAAGGCGAGCTACACATGCAGCGCCTGTGCTGAGCCGTTCGAGCTGTTCAAGGCACTGTGAAGCCCGAGACAACGGACGACCTGCACGGGTTCACGCCGCTGCGGGTGATGTCGGTCGAGCATGACCCGCACGACTGCGTACTGGTCACCTTCGACACCACGCAACACGGCGAACGATTCGCCTTCACGCACGGCCAGCACGTCAACCTGCGCCGCCGGTTCGGCGATATCGAGGTGCGTCGCAGTTACTCGATCTGCTCGCCGGCACCCGACGGAAAGTTGCGGATCGCGATTCGCCAGGTGCCGGACGGCGTGTTCTCCTCCTGGGCCACGCGTGAGTTGCGGGCCGGCGATCACGTCGACGTGACGGCGCCGACCGGTCACTTCACGCACGAGCTCGACCCTCAGGCGGCGCGGCGCTACACGTTCGTCGCCGCCGGGAGCGGGATCACGCCGATCTACGGGATCATGGCGACGATCCTGCGCAATGAGCCGCGCTCGACCGTGTCGCTGTGGTACCTCAACCGCACCTCGAACTCGGCGATGCTGATCGACGATCTACAGGATCTGCGCGACCGCTTCCTCGATCGGTTGAGCATCGCCTACGCGTTCTCGCGCGAAGACACCGGCAGCGAGCTGCTCTCTGGCCGGCCGGACAGAGCGCGCTTCGCCCGCCTGATCGAGTACGGCCTGGTGCCTGCCGACGTCGACCATGCGTTCCTCTGCGGGCCACTCGCGCTGATCGGCGACGCCGCCGACGCGCTGGTCGCTGCCGGGCTGCCTCGCGAACGTCTCCACCGCGAGATCTTCACGACCAAGCAGGTCGGCACGGTGACGCTGGCTCCGCAACAGATCACGGAAACCTCCGTGGCGGTCGGCCGCGGCCGCGCCACGCTGCACGGGCGTACGAGCGACTTCGAGCTCTACGCGGGCGACAGCGTGCTCGACGCCGTGCAGCGTGTCCGTCCCGACGCTCCGTTCTCGTGCCGCAGCGGCGTGTGCTCGACGTGCCAGGCGATCGTGCGCGAGGGCAACGTCACGATGGCGGTCAACTACGGGCTGAGCGACGACGAGGTGGCGCGCGGATTCGTGCTCACGTGCCAGTCGCACCCCATCACCGACGAGATCGTGGTCGACTACGACGCCTGATCGGAGAACCGGTGGGTGATCGTCGCCGCGGCGACGAGCGGGGGATCGGCGGTCGCCATCAGGAACTGATCAGAACCGGACGCGATCGCGGCGTAGATCTCCGCCGCCAGGTGTCGCGCGCCATTGCCGATCCAGTGGGGCGGCAGCAGCGGCGCCGGCAGCTGCGGGTCCGCCAACGCGATGCGACGGAACTCGGCGACGAGCAGCGTGCGCAGCTTGAACGCCAGCTCCGGCGCGAGTGCCGCTAGGTCGCCGGACGGGTAATCCGCGTAGCGCTCGATGAACACGGCATAGCGACCACCGATCTCCTCGAGCGCGGCAACGCGATGGGCGAGGTCGTCGGCGCCCAGCATGCCCTCACCCTCCACGACGCTCGAGCGCGACACCAGCACGTTGGCGAACCCGCCGACGTGGCCGACGATCCGCGCCGCCGCCTCGGCGGTGACGATCGGTGACGCCATGACGTTGGGCGCCACGCTGCCGAGACCCGCCCACGCCAGTTCTTGTCGCAACCGGGCGCGGCGCCGGGCGGTGGCCTCGCTGCCGTCGATCACGACGATCGTCCAGGAACCGTCCCACTCGTCGGCGGTCCCGTGGTAGATGCGGTGGTCAGCCTGGCCGAAGAGATCGAGCGCCTGCGGCGACACGCGGTAGAAGCTGCGGCGACCCTCCGTCGTGGTGGTGAGCAATCCGTCGTTGACGAGCCGCGTCAGCGAGGTCCGCACGAGCCGTTCGTTGACCCCGAAGGACGCCAGCAGGCGGCTCAGTGCGCGAACGGAGATCTGCGTGTCCTGACCGTGCGGCAGGAGCGCGTCGCCGAACACCGTGACCAGCAGGTTGCGAGCACTCGGCGCGCCGTTGGAGCAGGATGCCGATCGAAGGTCGTCGAACATCGATGACCGGGCCGGCTCGTCAGTGGTGGACAAGACAGAACTCGTTGCCCTCCGGATCGGTCATCACGATCCAGTCGGTGCCCGCTTCTGCGATCCGGTCGCTCACGCGCGTGGCGCCGAGACCGACCAGTCGATCGCACTCGGAATCGAGGTCGTCGCCGACCTCGATGTCGACGTGCAGCCGGTTCTTGCCCGGGGTACGGCCCTCCGGCACCTGCTGGAAGATGAACTTGGCGCCGTACGCGCCGGCGGGCGGCACCGCCGACCGGTACTGCTCGAAATCGCCGAAGCGTTCGTATCCCAGTGCCGCCACCCAGAAGTCGCGGAGCGCGTCGACGTCGTCGGCGTCGATCACGACGTGGATCGGACGCGGGCGCACGCCGTGACGCTAGCGAACGAACATGCGTCGAGGCGGCCCATACTTGTCGCGTATGACGCTGCCAGAGCCAGCCGAGGTCGATCGCCCCACTCCGACGGATTTCGTGCGTGAGATGGTGCAGCGCGACATCGACGAGGGCACGTTCGGCGGGCGGGTTCAGACGCGGTTCCCCCCGGAACCCAACGGCTACCTGCACATCGGCCACGCCAAGGCGATCACCCTGGACTACGAGCTCGCCGCCGAGTTCGGCGGCATCTGCAACCTGCGGTTCGACGACACCAACCCCGACACGGAGGAGATGTCGTACGTCGAAGGGATCGTCGCTGACGTGCGCTGGCTGGGGTACGAACCGGGCGAGCCGCTCTACGCCAGCGACTACTTCGAACAGCTCTACGAGTGGGCCGAGCTGCTCATCCGCGACGGCAAGGCCTATGTCGACGATCAGGATGGCGAGACGATCCGAACCCAGCGCGGTGGCTACGGGCGGCCGGGGATCGAGTCACCGTTCCGCAACCGAAGCGTCGAGGAGAATCTCGACCTATTGCGCCGCATGCGGGCCGGCGAGTTCCCCGACGGTGCGCGTGTGCTGCGCGCCCGGATCGACATGCAGCACGAGAACATGCAGATGCGCGATCCGGTGATGTACCGCATCCGCCGCGGCCATCACCATCACACGCATGACGCGTGGGTGATCTACCCCACGTACGACTGGGCGCACGGTCAGAGCGACGCCATCGAGGGTGTCACGCATTCGCTGTGCACGCTCGAGTTCGACAGCCACCGCGCGCTCTACGACTGGTTCCTCGAGCAGTTGCCGCTCCCGTACGACCAGCCGCGCCAAACCGAGTTCGCGCGCCTCGAGTTGACCCACACTGTGACGTCGAAGCGCAAGCTCGCCACGCTCGTCGCCGACGGCGTCGTGGACGGCTGGGACGACCCGAGGATGCCTACTCTGCGCGGACTGCGGCGGCGAGGGTATCCGGCGGCCGCGATCCGCGAGTTCTGCGGGTTCATCGGAGTCGCCCGCACCAACAGCCGGCATCAAATCGAGCTGCTCGAGTCGTTCGTACGCAACGAGCTCAACCGCACCGCCCAGCGGCGTATGGCAGTGCTACGGCCCTTGCGGATGCTCGTCACCGACTGGCCCACCGAATCGGACGGCAAGCCTGAGGTGGAGCAGTTCGACATTCAGAACAACCCGGAGAACGAGGCCGACGGCACGCGGCTGGTGGCCTTCAGTGGTGAGCTCTTCGTCGAGCGCGATGACTTCATGCTCGATCCGCCGGCGAAGTTCTTCCGGCTCGCGCCTGGGCGCGAGGTTCGACTGCGGGGCGCGTATCTCGTCACGTGCACGCACGCCGACGTCGATGCCGACGGGAATGTCACGACCGTGTACGTCACGCACGATCCGGCGTCGCGCGGCGGGTCAGCGCCCGACGGACGCAAGGTGAAGTCGACGATGCACTGGGTTTCGGCGGCGCAGGGCGTGCCGGCCACAGTCGCGTTGTACGAGCGGCTGTTCACGGCCGAAGTTCCTGGCGCGGCGACCGACGATCCGTTCGACGACCTCAACCGCGATTCGCGCGAGCTGATCACCGACGCCATTGTCGAGCCGGCTCTGGCGGACACCGCGCCAGGTGAAGTCGTGCAGTTCGAGCGATTGGGCTACTTCGCCCACGATCCTGACCAGCCGATGCTGTTCCACAGGACGGTGGGCCTCAGGGACGAGTGGGCGAACATCCAAAAGCGCGCCTGACTGAAGATCCGAACCCGTTCATGTCGCGCTCATCACCGCGTACGCGGTCACGAGCGCGACATGAACGAATGCGCTGCGCGAGACTCGCAGCATGAAGGATGTGGTGGTCGGCATCGCGGCGATCGTGATCGGTGGAGTGTTCTGCTTCTGGGGCTACTACGCGATGCGGCTCGTGATCCCCATCTGGGGCTTCTTCGCGGGGTTCATGCTCGGCGCCGGAGCGACCGCGTTCTTCGACGACAGCGAGTTCCTCAGCACCGTGCTGGGTTGGATCCTCGGGTTCTTCATCGGGCTCCTGTTCGCGCTCATCGCCTACCTGTTCTACGAGATTGCGGTAGTGCTGACGTTCGCGGCGATCGGCTTCACGTTCGGATCGGGCCTGATGACCGCGCTCGACATCGACTGGAACTGGTTCGTCATCCTCATCGGCGTGGCGGTCGGCATCCTGTTCGGCATCTTCGCTGTCGTCGCCGAGCTGCCGCT
>DASQTR010000460.1:0-3102 GCA_035641795.1 Ilumatobacter sp. | reverse complement strand
CGCCTCGCGGTCGGCGGCATGTGCAGCGCACGTCACAACCAGCCGCGCCACTGACCCGTCTCGCAGGCGAACCAGTCCGCGGCCGGCCGCGGAGTGGTTTCGTCAACCCTGCGTGGAAACGGTGAGCGTGTGATCCCAGGCGCGGACGAGGTCGTGTGCCTGGCGGAGTCGTGTTGCCAGGTGCTCGACTCGGTCCGCGGGCGGGAATGCCCAGTCGGTGCCCGGCTGTGCGATCTCGGCAGCGGCTTCGGATCCAAGAAGGAACTCGCGTAGGAACTCGTTCTGCCAGACGCCGAAACGCAGACGGCGGGCGACCCCGCCGCTTGGGCGGACGACGGCGTACGGCTCGAGGCTGCGTAGCAGGGGGCCGATCGTGGCGGTCTCGTGGCCACCGATGTACGGGCGGTTGTAGGCCACGTCGTCAGGTGCCCAGGCGTCGAACGCGGTCCGATAGGCGTGGCCGATCGTTCGCAGGCGTGCCGGGCGCATCGTCGGGATATCGGTGTCGGAGCGAAGCGTTGCTTGATCGAGCGCTGTGATCTCGCCCGCTGCGTCGCCGTGGTTGGACAGGGCGACGACCGCCGGTAGGCGGTCGGCGGGCTGGCGTTCGAGGCAGACGGCGCCGTCGGGGCGGGCCGTGTGGTTCATCGTGTCGTGCATCGACATCACGTCCAGCGTGGTGGCCGAGTTCCATTCGGCGACCGTGCACGACGTCGGATCGATCATGGCCAGCCGTCGCAGCTTGGCGGCGACGACGCGTTGGATCAGGTCGTCGCGAACGTGCTCGTACTGGTCGATGCCGAGCGCGCCGGCCGTGGCGAGCGCGGCGCCGAGCTCATTCCATTCGGATTCGGTCGTTGGTTTGCGGTACACGGGCAGGTAGCCGAACGTGACCGGGCGGACGGCGTCGACGCCTGCCAGTGAGGGTCGCGTGTCGGGTGCTGATTCGAGGCGCTCGAACGCTTCACGCATTCCGGCGATGAGGTGGTCCGGTCGGGCTCGGTTGGCGTCGCGCACGGCGCGCGGGTGTGGATCCTCGATGTACAGCACATGCGGATCGAGCTCTGCCCAGCGTCGCGTCACGGGGCTCGTCGAGACGTCGGTGAAGTCGTACTGCAGGCGTTTGGTCAACCGAACGTCGACGAAGGGTTGTAGCTCGGCCGGGAACGCTGCCGAGGCATGTGGCCCGGTGATGATGAGATCGATGTTGGCGAGGATCTCATCGATGTCGTGCTGTCCGCGTCCCACGAAGTGCGTGATCTCGGCCTCCCCGAAGCGGGTTCCTTCGGGGATCCAATCGATATGAGCGATGTCCATCGTTGAGTGTGTCCCTTCGTGCTGACGTGACCAGATCAAAAGCTCCCGGCCGCGGTCGCTCACGTGTCGTGGTCGAATCGCGGCATGTCGCGGGAACGCGGGCTGGAACCCGTGGTGTTCATTGGTTGGGGTCTCAGGTTGACACGCTGCGGTTGAGTTCGCGTTCCTCGAGCTGGCGGCAGGGGATGTCTTCTTCGATGATCTGTCCGTCGCGGGCGAACACCTTGAGGGCTCTTCCACCGGGCTCGGAGGTGACGGCCTCGACGGCTTCGCCGTCGGATGTGAAGCGGATGGCGACCCGGTTCCACGAGGCGTAGCCCATCTCCAGTGAACCGTCGAGTAAGGCGGCGTGGAACAGCGGTCGACGTTGATCCTCGGCGTCGTAGTGCGGGCAGTAGCTGCCCTTGATCATGCCGAGGCCGTCGTGCAGCAACTGCAGGGTCGGCCCGAACGAGTCGGTGGTGCCGCCCTCGAACCAGCACAGCCCACCTGCGCTCCCACCGGTGAGCACGGCACCCGCCGCCAGCGCTCGGTGCAGCAGCGCGTCGACGCCCTGTCGGCGCCACACGTCGAGCATGTTGGCGGTGTTGCCGCCTCCGACGTGGATCACGTCGGACTCGACGACGATGTCGGTGAGATCGTCGAAATCGCGATGGAACAGCTTCAGGTGCCGCGGCCGGCAGCGCCCCGAGTGGAAGGCCTCGTAGAACTTGACGATGTAGCTGGCGTCGTCACCGGTCGCCGTCGGCAGAAACGTGACGACCGGATCGTCCTTGCCGGCCAGCTCGAGCACGTAGTCATGCAACGGGTCGTTGCGTCGTTCCATCACCGCGAGACCTGCGCCCATGGGGACGATGTGACCTGTCATGGGCTTCGATGCCTTTCTGCGATGCCGGATCGTCCCGTGCTGGTCACGAGGTGGTGATCGGTGGTGCGAACAGCACGATTCGCACACGGGTCGGGGTGACATCGTTCTCGCGTTGCAGTCCGATGCGTTCGATCAGCGCGTAGCCCTGCACGGCAGAGTCGCCCGACGGTGTCAGTTGCACCAATGCCAGGCCGGCGTCCGTGAAGTCGTCCTCGTCGGGTTCGAGAATGTCGCCGCAGGCGAGCGGTGCGCCGGTGGTGGTGTCTGTGATCACGAGCGCGAAGTCGTGCCCGGTGTAGGCGGCGGCGAGGCCGAATCCGGGTGCGCCCGGCGCGCCGTGGTAGGCGAGTGTGACCGGTTCGCCCCCGACGTCCGGTAGCGCCTTGTACGGGCGGATGTCGTGATCACTGCGGCTCTTGAGGTTGATCCGGATCCTCTCGGTGGGTTGCTCGCATCGCCGCGCCTGCACGTAGCCGTCGTACCCGTCGGCAAGCGCGCTGTTGGTGCCGACCGTGACGCCCTCCGAGAGCACGATCCGCACCCTGGTCGGGGTGACGTCGTTCTCGCGTTGCAACGGCGTGCGCTCGATCGTCGCCACCCCTTGCAGTGTCGAGTTTCCGACCGGGAGCAGTTGCACCACGGCCAGTCCGGCCTCACTGAAGCGCTCGGCGTCGGGTTCGAGGAGGTCGCCACACGCCAGCGCCTCGCCGTCCTCGCTGTCGGCGATCACCAGCGAAAACGGATGGTCGGTGTAGATCGCCGCCAAGCCGAAACCCGGCAACGTCGGGACGCCGTAGTAGCCGAGTACCACCGTCTCGTCGCCATCCTTGGCCCGATACGGCTCGATGTCGTGCGACCCGTCGCTCTTCAAGTTGGCGCGGACCTCGTCGGTCGGCGAGGCACAGCTACCGGTCTGG
>DASQTR010000459.1:0-4809 GCA_035641795.1 Ilumatobacter sp. | reverse complement strand
TGGCGGCAATCAACCACCGCCTCGAGCGCGCCACCGAGTCCGTCGCCAACGCCCGCGAAATGCTGATCGGAACGTTCGACGTGCACATGACCCGCACCGCCCAACGCACCAACGACGTGATGAAGTTGCTCACTTGGGTCTCTGTGACGTTGCTGCCCGCGGCCGTGCTGGCCGGCGTCATGGGAATGAACTTCCAAGTCGGGTTGTTCAACCACCCCAGTCTCTTCTGGGTCGTGGTCGCATCGATGATCCTCATCGCCGCAGCGATCTTGGGAGCGGCACGCTGGCGCCGATGGCTCTAGGGAAACGCACACTCGGTGGACGTTCGAGGTGGGTTTCCCTCAGACGTTGAGCCCGCTCGCTCCCGCCGACGACGTCCTCATCGCTTCGTCGGGTGCCGACATCGTCGCCCTCTCTGTCGCCGACGGCACAGAGCGTTGGCGGCGCCCACCGACCGAGCAGGAAGCGGGGCTGTTCTGGTTCGAGCCGATGGGCGGTGGCCGACGGCAACCTCTACCCGACGGACACGCCGACGATCGTCGCGGTCGATCTCGCGACAGGCGCCACCCGTTGGCGGGCACCAGACGAATGGAAGCCGGCCGCACTGCGGGCGACTGGGTTAGGTAGCGTCCTCGTGCAGGACGAGGCTCGGCTCATGCACCTGCTCGACGCGGCACCGGCGCCGAACTCTGGCCGTCACCGGTGTCGATCGCATCCGATGTCAACCGGGCGATGGCTCCTCTCCTCGATTTGTAGCAGGCGCGTTGCGTCGGGCGGTGCTTTCGGTACCCGTCGACGAGTCCGACGGTTCATCTTTGCGCGCCGACGCGAGAGGATCGGCAGGCTGGCGCGTCCTCACGGAGCTGATGCCGACTGGTCGCTACGAGAGGAAGGGGCTGACGAGCATCCGGAGCTCGTCGGTGCGCTGCATGACCTCGGTGTGGCGGGTGGCAGGCAGGACGGCGAGCCGGCAGTCGGGCAAGAGGTCGAGCATCTCGGCGGCATGGTCCAGGCGGACGAAGTCGCGGTCGCCGATCACGAGAAACGTGGGGGCGGTGATCGACCGGATCTCGTCAGCGGTCCAGCCGGCGAAGTCGTGAACGACTGGTTGCATGCGCTCGAGGAATGGGAAGAAGTCCGACGGCGTCGGCGCCACCGCCTCGTAGTCGGCTTGCCAGCTGGCGAACTCCTCCTCGGTCGGCAGGCGCGGGTCATCTTGCTCAGGTGCCGTGATCTCGGGGTGGTAGCCGTCGGGTCGGATGTTCGACGCGGCGAGCACGAGGCGGCGGACCTTGGCCGGGTGGCGGAGAGCGAGGCTCGTGGCGGTGAGGGCGCCGAGACTGAACCCCCAGACGTCGACGGGCCCGCCGTCCGCCACCCGGTCGATCAGCTCGGCGACGTCGTCCGCGAATCGCTCGATCGACATGGCGCGGCCGGTGTCGGGTGTGTGGCCGTGGCCCTGGAGCTCGACGCCGATCACCCTGCGGCCCTCGGTGAGCCAAGGCAGGACGTCGCCGAAGCTGCCGCGGAAGGTGACGATGCCGCCGTGCAGGGCCACGAGCACGGGTCCTGCGGGGTCGCCGTGCTCCTCGTGCCAGATGGGGACGCCGTCAATCTCTTCGCGAGGCATGCGTTTCCGACGGTAGACGCCGGGTGCACTCAGCACAGAACTACGGATGCAGAACGACGGCCACCAACATGGACCAACCCGCTACGAACGGCGCGTCGGCGTACTGATTGAGTCCTGATGAAAAGTCACCTGAACGTGTCGAAAGCGAACCGGGCGCGTCCGCCTAGCGGCTTGGATGGAGGACGGATGGGGTTGCTACGCCGCGGCAGGGATTGACCGCGTGACGGCGATTCGATGCGCCTCTGGGCGTGTGGAACACTCTGCTGAGCGGGCCTGGCGGAGCGTGATGTGCGCCCTCTGCCGCCGTGAGAGGTAAGGACATGATCGATATCGCCAGCGCGTATGTCGAGATCCACGACCGACTTGTTGACGCGGTCACGTCGGGGGTCGACGTCAACGTCTCTGCGCCGGCCTGTCCCGGATGGACGGCGCGTGATGTGCTCGCCCACCACGTGGGCCTCGTGAGTGACATCGCTCACGACCGGCTCGACGTCCTTGCCGTCGTCGCTGCCCGTCTCGGCGACCAATGGCGCGACCCGAACGTCGCCCGCGCCCGCGATCAGATGACCGCCGATCAGGTCGCGGCTCGGCGCGACAAGAACGTCGCTGCGCTGGTCGCCGAGTGGCGGGCCGCCACCGATGCATTGCTGCCGATGCTGCGCGGTGAGGCCCCGGTTCCGGAGGCGCTGCCGGCGACGATCCCGTTCGTGCTGACTATCGACCTGGTGGTCCACGAGACCGATGTGCGATCGGCGGTGGGTCTTGCGCGGGCAGCGCCGTCGGCCGCTCTTTCGCTTGCCGTGGCCGGCTACGCGTCGGGCCTCGAGCAGCGCATCCGAGAACTCCGCCTGCCGACGTTGGCGCTCGCCTACGACGACCGCCAACGCCTGCTCGGCGACGGTGCCGCGTCGGTCACGCTGCGCAGCGACAAGCACGAGCTCGTACGCGTCCTCGCTGGCCGGCGAACCAACGAGCAGATCGCCGCGCTCGACTGGGACGGCGATCCCAGCCCATTCCTGCCAGTCCTGTCGGCCTACGGGCCGACGACCGTCCCAGGCCACGACTGACGACACCGAGCAAATCCTCCGCATTTCATCCACGACAACGACCAGCCAGAACGCGTGCTCAGGACTGCCAGCGCAGAACAACACGCCGCGTCGCGATCCGACCCGCTCCTAACGGCGCGTCGGTGTTCGTGTCGCGCGCCACGTCGACCACGCACGACGGAGCCGGGGTATCGACGACCGCGGTCGTGGCTTCAGTAGACGATCGATGGCAGCCAGGCGCCCGCGGGTTCGTTGTAGAGGCCGATGGTCATCAAGGTGGACTGCTGGATGAGACGCATTCCGCTTTGCAAGCACCAGCGGAGGAGTTCACCGTTCCGAGACGGCACGAGTATGCCGAGGCCCATGAACGATGGAGCGGAACTGAGCATTGCGATGAGAGCTTCGTTGTTCTCGGCGACGGCGTGCCAGCCGTAGCCGAAACCGGTTGCGTAGCCGACAATCGACGCGCCCCGTTCGACAACGGTCGCGGTACCGGCCTCGATCGCCTGTTGTCGTTCGGCCTTGCGGTCGTGTCCGTGGATCGCGACGCACAGGGCTGCGCACTCCTCGCCATCCTCCAGGCGAGCCGGGCGAACGATCAGGTGTCCGATTTCCTTGCTGGGGAGAGTGCCTTGGAGGACGGATAGTGGCTCGCGAACGATGAACCCGAGGCGCGCGTAGAGCGCCAGCGACCGCGAGTGGTATGCGGTCTGCACGAGGCGGACACCGGACGCGTTGCGATCGTGTTGGCGTTGCAGCAGTGATCGCATCAATGCGGTACCAACGCCTGCGTTCTGCGACGTCGGGTCAACGGCAACTGGTCCGATTCCGGTGATCGCGCTGCGTTCGTCCGCGAACGCGCTGCCGACGATCGTGCCGTCGTGTTCGGCGACGACGCCGTGGATGCCGTGAGCTTCGAGTAGTTCGCCGGTCTTGTAGTTGGCGAATTCGGGTGAGCCGGGCTCAACCGGGAAGTTGTGCAGATTCGCGATCGCGGCGAACGCGTTGTAGAAGATCTGGCCGCATCGATCGGCGTCGGCCAACGAGGCCGTACGGATGGTCGGATTGGTGACATGTTCCAGTTGTTGTGTTGTCATGTCTTGGGCTCCTTGAGAGGTAGACCTCCAGGATTCGCTTGGAATGGCCGGCTCACAATCCCCAATCCTTGGGGGTTACCGTCGTCGAAGACTCACAGCGCATGAACAGCAAACCCGTGAAACCATGGTCGCGAGAACGTGCACTGGCGGACATGGGTCGTCTCGCGTTCGAGGCTCCGGACCGCGTCACGTTCTTCGACGAAGCAGCGGAACGACTCAAGCGGGCCGTCCCCTTCGACGGAGCGTGCTGGCACACACTCGATCCGGGGTCCGGGCTCATCACGCAGCACCATCTCCAGGACATCCCCGACCGGTTCGCGGTGCTGGCCCACAACGAGTACGCAACGAACGACGTCAACAAGTTCGCCGACCTCGCCGCCAGCAGCCGACCCGCGGCCACGCTGCTGGCGGCGACCGGCGGACATCCCGAAACCAGCGTCCGACACCGCGATCTCCTGACGCCTGCCGGTGTTGGACCGGAGCTGCGCTCAGCATTTGTCGTCGACGGAACGGTATGGGGCGCGCTGATCATCGTGAGGAGAGCGGGCCGGCCAGACTTCACCGAGCAAGACGTGATGCTGCTGTCCGAAGCGTCGCCGCTCTTCGCCCGCGCGGTTCGACGTGGCTTGGTCACCGAAGCAGCGCGCCAAACGACCGATCTGGTCGACGCGCCGGGCGTGGTCCAATTCGATGAGTCCGGCGACCTCATCAGCGCGTCCTCGTCGGCGGGTTCATTGCTCGCCCAGTTGTCCGGAGCAACGTTCGAAGACGGCCTCAAGTCACCGGCGGTCAGTGCGATCCTGGCTGCTACGACGGCCGCTGCGGCGGGCTCGCCGACCGAACTCGTGGCCACCATGCCGACCGCAATGGTCAAGTGCCCCTCCGGCACCTGGCTGGTGTTGCACGGATCGGTACTCCAGGCATCGCACGGCAAGGGATCCGCTGTGTTCATTCAGCATGCGCATCCGATGCTGGTTGCTCCGATGTTGCTCAAGGCCTACGGGCTCACCTCACGCGAACACCAGGTCACCCAGCT
>DASQTR010000458.1:0-8090 GCA_035641795.1 Ilumatobacter sp. | reverse complement strand
GTTCACCGGCGCCGGTTCGGACGTGCTCGGGCCGTTGTTCTCGAACGCATCGACGTACAGCGCCGACCTCCGCCGTGACCAGTACAGCCGGGTCGCGCTCAACGTCGGAACCGGCACCACCGACGACCTCGACGCACTGATCGGCGAGCTTGCCGACGAGCAGCAGGATCTCGAGGACAAGCGCGAACGCGCGCAACAGCTGACCGAGGAGATCGCCGACAAGCAACAGCAGGTCGAGCAGCTGACGACGCAGTACGTCGAGCAGCGCGCCGCTGCCGAGGCGCGCCTGGGCGAACTGATCGCCGAGGAAGAGGCGCGCCGAGACGCGGCCGCGCTGGCCGAGCTCCAACGTCAGGCCCAGCAGGCCAGTGTCGACGCTGCCGGCGGTGATTCAGGCGGCGGCGACGGCAGTGGTGACGGCGGCAGTGGTGGTGGTGGCGGTGGCAACGATGCCGGCGATGGCCAGACCTCCGGCGGCGGAGATTCAGGTGGCGGCGGCGACAGCGGCTCCGGCGACGGCAGCGGTGGTGGCGGCGGCAACGATGCCGGCGGTGGCCAGACCTCCGACGGCGGTGGTGGCGGCAGCCCCTCCGTGCCGGTCTCGGGTCTTGCCGGCACGGCGATCAACGCCGCCATGAGCCAGCTCGGCGTGCCCTACCAATACGCCACCTCCGACCCCGGTGTCGGGTTCGACTGCTCCGGTCTCACTCACTACGCGTGGGGTCAGGCAGGCGTCTACCTGCCGCGTAACTCACGCGCTCAGGCGGCGGCCACGCCTCACGTGCCGCCCGCCGACGCCCAACCTGGCGACCTGATCTTCTATTACACGCCGATCAGTCACGTCGGCATCTACCTCGGCGGCGGCCAGCTCGTGCACGCCCCGAACACCGGGCGCACGGTGTCGGTCGCCGGCGTCAACTGGAGCAAAGTGGTCGCCGTCGGCCGGCCGGGCTGACCGGACTGTAGCAAGTCTCGCCATACCCCGGTAGGGTATGCGGCATGACAGAGATGGTTGCGTCCGCGCCCGGCTACCACGACGACAAGTCCGCTGTGCTAGCCCGCCTCAAGCGGATCGAGGGACAGATCCGCGGCCTGCAGCGGATGGTCGCCGACGACACGTACTGCATCGATGTCCTCACCCAGGTCGCGGCTGCGACCAAGGCGCTCCAGAGCGTGGCCGTCCAGTTGCTCGACGACCACCTCCGGCACTGCGTGTCCAACGCCGTGCAGTCCGACGACCGAACCGAGTCCGACCGCATCATCACCGAGGCCAGTCGGGCGATCGAACGGCTGGTGCGGTCATGAACGCCGACCTGCGCGAGCTCGTCCTCACCGTTCCCGGCATGACTTGCGGCCACTGCGAAGCAGCTGTCAAGCGTGAGGTCGGATCGGTCTCAGGTGTGTCAGAGGTCGACGTCGACCTCGAGTCCAAACTCGTCACCGTACGCGGCGAGGCGCTCGACCGCGACGACATCGTGGCGGCGATCGATGAAGCCGGATACGACGTCGCCTGAGCGCGAGCGCCGCCTGACGCTCCCGGCCGACGTGCTCGACCGTGCCGTGCTCGACCGTGCCGTGCTCGACCTCGACGTCAGCGGCATGACCTGCGCGTCATGCGCGGCGCGGATCGAGCGCAAGCTCAACAAGCTCGACGGCGTCAGCGCATCGGTGAACTACGCGACGGAGAAGGCGCGCGTCGACGTCGGGTCGACCGGACTCTCGGTCGACGAGGTGATCGCGACGATCGAGTCGGTCGGCTACGGCGCCCGCGTCCACACCACGGCGGGCGCCACCGAGCACACGCTCGTACGCCTCCGCCGTCGCCTGGTCGTCGCCGTCGCACTGGGCCTGCCCGTGCTACTGCTCTCGATGATCCCGGCCCTCCAGTTCGACGGGTGGCAGTGGGTCGCGCTGGCGCTGGCGACGCCGGTCGCGACGTGGGCGGCGTGGCCCTTCCATCGAGCGATGGTGCTCAACCTCCGCCATCGCCAGGCGACGATGGACACGTTGATCTCCATCGGCGTGATCGCCGCCTACGGATGGTCGCTGTGGGCGTTGCTGTTCACCGACGCCGGCAAGATCGGCGAGACGATGTCGATGGACGGCTCCGGCGACACGCCCGACATCTACCTCGAGGTCGCGTCTGCCGTCGTGGCCTTCATCCTCGCCGGCCGATACTTCGAGGCACGCGCCAAGCGCCGCGCCGGCGACGCCATCCGCGCCCTGCTCGATCTCGGCGCCAAGGACGTCGCCGTACTCGATGACCAGGGGACCGAACGGCGTGTGCCGATCGGCGAGCTCGCGGTCGGCGACCGGTTCGTGGTGCGCCCGGGCGAGAAGGTTGCCACTGATGGCGTCGTGATCGAGGGCGCGTCGGCCATCGACCGCTCACTGGTCACGGGTGAGAGCGTGCCCGTCGAGGTCGCGCCCGGTGACGAGGTGACGGGGGCGACGATCAACGCCCATGGGCGCCTGATCGTGCGCGCGACGCGGGTCGGCGCCGACACGCAACTGGCGCAGATCGCCCGCCTCGTCGAGGACGCCCAGTCCGGCAAAGCGCCGGTGCAACGCCTCGCCGACCGCATCTCCGCCGTGTTCGTGCCGATCGTGATCGGTCTGGCACTGCTCACGCTCGGCGTGTGGTGGGTCGGCACGGGTGACGCGCAGCGCTCGTTCAGCGCCGCCGTCTCGGTGCTGATCATCGCCTGCCCGTGCGCGCTCGGCCTGGCGACGCCCACTGCGCTACTCGTGGGCACCGGCCGCGGCGCGCAGCTCGGACTGCTGATCAAGGGACCCGAGGTGCTCGAGTCGACGCGGCGGGTCGACACGATCGTGCTCGACAAGACCGGCACGGTGACGACCGGCACGATGACGCTCGCCGAGGTGAGACCGGCGGAGGGCCGCGACCGGACGGAGGTGCTGCGGATCGCCGGCGCGCTGGAAGCGGCGAGCGAGCACCCCATCGCCCGCGCCATCACCAACGCCGCCCGCGCCGAGTTGGGCGCGCTGCCCAAGGTCGAGCAGTTCGCATCGCGACCCGGCTCTGGTGCTACCGGCTCGGTCGGCGGGCACCACTATGAGATCGGCCGTCCGTCGGACACCAGCGATCAAGGGTCTGGCAGCACGATCGTCGAGCTGCGGCATGATGGCGCGGCGCTGGCACAGTTCTTCATCGCCGACAGTGTCAAGCCGAGCAGCGCCATGGCGGTCGGCCATCTGCGGCGACTCGGTCTCGAGCCGGTGCTGCTCACCGGCGACAACCGCGCTGCCGCCCACAAGATCGCAGCCGAGGTCGGCATCCAGACCGTGCGGGCGGAAGTGATGCCGGCCGACAAGGTCGACGTCGTTCGCCGGCTGCAGGACGAGGGCCGCACCGTCGCGATGGTGGGCGACGGCGTGAATGACGCCGCCGCGCTGGCACAGGCCGATCTCGGGATCGCGATGGGCAGCGGCACCGACGTGGCGATCGAGGCCAGCGACCTCACGCTGCTGCGTGACGACCTCGTGTCGGCGGCAGACGCCATCCGTCTGTCGCGGCGGACACTGTCGACGATCAAGGCCAATCTCTTCTGGGCCTTCGCCTACAACGTCGCCGCCATCCCGCTGGCGATGTCGGGTCGACTCTCGCCGGTTGTCGCTGGGGCGGCGATGGCCGTCTCGAGCGTGTTCGTGGTGACGAACTCACTACGCCTCCGTCGCTTCCGCCCGCTCTGATGCCACGAAGGAGGCTCGTGCGCTGTCCTAGCGCGCTGGAGGTGCGGCGTTAGGGTGTGCGAACTGTGAACGACGAGCATCGTCAGGCCGGAGGCACTGCGGCCCTCGCCTTCGGCACGTTGGGCATCGTCTTCGGCGACATCGGCACGAGCCCGATCTACGCAGTGCGCGAGTCGTTTCATCACGGCGAGCTCCCGCTCAACATGACCATGGCGTACGGCATCGCGTCGCTCGCCTTCTGGTCGCTGATCATCGTGATCTGCCTCAAGTATCTCCTCCTCGTCATGCGCGCCGACAACCACGGCGAGGGCGGCATCCTGGCGCTGACGTCGCTCGTCATTCCGCCCGAGGGGCAGACGGTCACCCGGGTCGCGGCGGCGGTCGTCACGCTCGGCGTGTTCGGCACCTCGCTGCTCTACGGCGACGGCTTGATCACGCCCGCCATCTCGGTGCTCTCGGCGGTCGAAGGTTTCGAGGTCGCCACGCCCGCGTTCGCGGACTGGGTCGTGCCGATCGCGGTGCTGATCCTTATCGCGTTGTTCCTCGTCCAACAGCGCGGCACGGCCGGCATCGCGAGAGTGTTCAGTCCGATCATGGTGCTGTGGTTCGGGGTGCTCGGGGCGCTCGGCGTGCGCCAGATCGCGCGTCACCCCGAGGTCGTCAAGGCGATCAACCCGACGTACGCCGTCGACCTGTTCGTGGCCGAACCGTGGAAGGGCTTCATCGCCCTCGGGTCGATCTTCCTCGTCGTCACCGGGGGCGAGGCGTTGTACGCCGACATGGGGCACTTCGGCCGCAAGCCGATCACGATCGCCTGGTACGCGGTCGTGCTGCCCGGCCTACTGCTCAACTACTTCGGGCAGGCGGCGCTGATCGCCGAATGGGAGGGCGACGAGATCGGCGATCGCATTCCGTTCTACGACATGGCGCCGGAGTGGGCAATCACACCGCTCGCGATCCTCGCCACGATGGCCACCGTGATCGCGTCCCAGGCGCTCATCACGGGCGCCTTCTCCCTCACGGTGCAAGCGGTGCAGCTCGACTACCTCCCGCGTTTGGCGATCCTGCACACCTCCGAGCGCCACATCGGCCAGGTCTATGTGCCGCTCGTCAATTGGCTGCTGATGCTGGGCTGCGTGGGCCTCGTGATCGCGTTCCGCACCTCGAGCAACCTGGCGGCGGCGTACGGCATCGCCGTGACCACGACCATGCTGATCACGACGTTGATCTTCTACCGGTTCGTGCGCGACAAGTGGCGATGGTCGACGTTCAAGGCGCTGCTCATCCTGCTCCCGTTCTTCATCGTCGACACCGCGTTCCTGGCCGCCAACGTGCCGAAGATTCCGCACGGCGGCTGGTTCCCGATCCTCGTCGGAGTCAGCCTCGTGGTGCAGATGACGACGTGGCGACTTGGTCGCAAGCTTGTCGCCGCCCGCATCCGGCGTGGCGAGCGGCCGATGCAAGACGTCGTCGACGAGGCGATCGAGGCGCATGTGGCGCGCGTGCCTGGCGTGGCGGTGTACCTGTTCAAGGACGAGGGGGCGGCGCCCCCCGCGCTGGTGTCGAACCTACGCCACAACCACGTGCTGCACGACACGGTGCTGCTCGTGTCGGTCCACACCGAGGACGTTCCGCGCGTGGCCGACGACGACCGCGCCAAGATCAAAGACCTGGGCGACAACATCTGTCAGGTCCGGTTCGACTATGGCTTCATGGAAGACCCCGACATCCCACTGGCGCTGTCGCAAATGCCGGGTCTCGACCTGTCAGAGGACCGCGTGACGTATTTCCTGGGTCGCGAGTCGGTGTCGGCAGGTAAGGCGCCCGGGATGCATCCCTGGCGTGAGGAACTGTTCGTTCTGCTCAACCGCGGCGCAGCCAACGCGTCACGCTTCTTCAAGCTGCCGCCCGAGCAGGTCTTCGAAGTCGGCACCCACGTCGAGATCTGACGCGCCCTAGCCGGCAGACGCGAGCTCTCGCGCGCGCTTGTAGTCGGCCTTGCCGTTCGGGGCGCGTGGAACCTGGGCGACGAACACGACCCGCTTGGGCGCCTTGAAGCCGGCAATCTGGGTCTTCACCTTCTTGATCACGTCGTCCTCGCTCAGCGTCGCGCCGGGCGACAACGCAGCCACCGCCATCACCGCTTGACCGAAGGTCTCGTCATCGACGCCGACCACGAGGCAGTCGACGATGCCGTCGACGCGCTTGACCGCTTCCTCGACCTCCTCGGGGAAGATCTTCTCGCCGCCCGAGTTGATCACGTTGCTGCCGCGGCCGAGCAGGATCAGCGTGCCGTCAGCCGCGACCTGAGCCATGTCGCCGGGGAACGAGTAGCGCACGCCCTCGATCACACGAAAGGTGCCCGCCGACTTCTCGGGATCCTTGTAGTAGCCGATCGGCACCATCCCGCCCGCGGCGACACGGCCGATCTGCCCCGACCCCGGTGCCACCTCGCGGTCGATGTCGTCGAACACCTTCGTCGTGGGGTTGGCATTGAACGTGGCGGTCTCGGTGGCGCTGCCGCGCACCGTGACCTGATTGCCCATCGATCCTTCGGTCGAGCCCATCGCGTCGTACAGCACCGCCTGAGGGATGCGCTCGAGCAACGCCGCTTTGACCTCCGTCGTCCACATCACACCCGACGAGACGATCATCCGCAGCGACGACAGGTCGTAGGGCTCGCCGCGCGCGACCGCGCCGTCGATGGCGCGGATGATCGGCTTCGAGAACGAATCGCCGACGATCGTGTTGTGTGTGCAGCGGTGACGCTGGATCGCCGCCAGCAGCTCGTCGGCGTCGAGGCTGCGACTGGTGAGTGTGACGACGTGACCGCCACCGAGGTGATGCATCAGCGCGCCGAGCCAGAGTCCGGTTCCGTGCATCAACGGGGCACCGGTGACGCTCACCGAAGTGCCGCCGCTGGCCGCCAGCTCGGCTACCGCCGGCGCGATCTGGTCGGCCGTCTCGGGCACCGGCAAGCCCACTGCGGGGAATCCGAGCCGGGTGAAGAACCGCGTGATGTCCCCGACCGGGTACATGACGCCCTTCGGTAGGCCGGTGGTGCCGCCCGTATAGAGCATGTACACGTCGGACTCGTCGCGTGCGATCCGCGGCGCCGGCTCGTTCATCTCCAGCAACTGGTCGTACGCGACGGCGCGTCCGCCGAGCAGATCGCCCGAGCCCGTGTCGTCGACCTCGACGAGCAGCTTCACCTTCGGCAGCCGGTCGACGACGCGATTCACCCTGTCGGCCAGCGAAGCGTGGAAGAAGAGTGCTTCGGCGTCGGCGTTGTCGAGCAGGTAGCACAGCTCCTCGTCGAGGTAGCGGTAATTGACGTTGATCGGGATGCCCCGCATCTTGAACACGCCGTACTGTGCTTCGAGGTACTCGTTGCCGTTGTAGAGGTAGAGCGCGATCTTCGACTGGGGATCGAGACCGGCGGCCGTGAGTCCTGCCGCGATGCGTGCCGCGCGCTCGTCGTACTGCGCCCACGTGCGGGTCACGTACCCGTTCGTGACCGAAGGATTGCCGGGGATCGCATCGGCCATCGATTCCCACACCGTCGCCCAATGCATTTCCATCGCGGCGAACACTACGTGGCAGGCTCGAAGCGTGGACGCCACAGACGCTCGCCACCGTGCGGTCGTTGCCGCCGCGTGGCATGACTACGGCGACCCGCGGGCGATCGTCGACGTCGGTGAGCTGTCGGCGATGGTCTCGACCAACCGCGTGTACCGCCTGACGCTCGACGACGGCACGCACGTGATCGTCAAGTCGTCGAACTACGGGTCGTTCTTCCTGTTCGCGGAGGATCACGACCGGTTGCACAGGGCCAACCGGCTGCTCGACGGAGGCCCCTATGGCCGCTTCCTGGCCGATGCCTACACCCGCAGCGGCAAGCCGTACATCTGGTACGACGGCGAGATGTGGGCGATCTTCTACGAGGAGATCGAGGCCAAGGACCGGCTACCGCCAATCCTTGCCGACCGCCAGGTGGAACGCCTCGGCCGCGAACTGGCGGGCTTTCACAAGGCCTGCCTCGTCATCTCCGACCACATCCCCCCGGCGTCGAAGACGGCCAAGTCCGATGCCGTCAACCTCTTCGAGCAGACCGCGGCGCGCAACGCCGGCGATCAGTTCGGGCTGGACCGCAGCCGCACCGATCTGGTGCGCCGCCACACTCACCGCTTCCTGATGGCCATATACGAGTCGGGGTATGACGACTGGCCGAAGATGCCCGTGCTGATCGACTGGAATCTCGGCAACTTCTCCGTCGAGTTCGACGCCGTCGATCCCGGACGGTTCCGTCTGTACAGCCGCTGGGACTACGACTGGTTCCGGATCGAGTCGCGCCTGCTCGACTTCTACTTCCTGTC
>DASQTR010000457.1:0-6796 GCA_035641795.1 Ilumatobacter sp. | reverse complement strand
CGAGCGCGCCCACCGTCACGGCAGTCTTGACCAAGTTCGTGAAGTCCAGCGGGTTGACATCGACCCACGTGCCGGTTGTCAGACTGGTCGCGTCGAGGCTGTACTGGAAGTCGATCCGGTCGTCCCGAGCAGCCAAGGTGTTTCCGATGCGCCATTGCTCACCGGTATAGGCGACATCCAGCGACGTGATCGTGCCGCCTGTGTTATTGCTGAAGGAGGCTCCGATGATCGGGACGAGTGTGCCGCTCTGAAGTCCGCCGAGCGCTCGATCGGTGGCGTCCGCCGAGCCGTATCTGTACGTGTCTCCGGTGCCGCTGCCGCCGGTGTCGACTCCGTACTGCTCGTTGTCCCTCGCCCCGCCGCCTGTCTCCGTGAGTTCCCAGCCATTGATCGCGAGTGCGTTCGTGGTCGACGCCGCTGTGTTGGAGAGCGTGTCGAACTCCTGGATGTACGGGCTGCCTATCGCGGTCAGCGCGATCGTGCCGGCCGCAGACACGGTCTGATTCGATAAGGCGACCGGCGCCAGTGTTCCGGCTGCTGTCACGCAAACGACCGTCGCAAGAACTCGTAATTTGGGCACGTGCGGGACCCCCCTCGACTGGACCCGCCGGACGGTACCACTCGTCGCGGCGCACGCGTCGGGTGAGCACTCCGTGAACATTCGACAACCTGTTTCCCCGTGCGAGAGGGCCGTTTGTTCTGAGCGTGAACGTGGCGTCAGTCGTGGCCCGTGACGAAGCGGTGCGACCATGTGCCGTCTGGCTCGAAGCGGTACTCCACCGCTCCGGGGGACGGGTCGCCACCGTGGTATGGCTCCGGACCGACGAGCGTTGTCGACGGCGCCCACACGTGGGTTGCACCGCCCTCTTCGGCCCGCACCACACGGCAATGGCGATGACCGGAAGCGATGACTCGCACGTCGTGGCCGGCGAGCAACTCGTTGCATCGCGCCTGCACATCGTGCGGTAGGTGCCAACCGTCCTGCGGTTCGCCGGCGAGCGGCTGGTGGACGAACAACGCCGTGGGGCGATCGGAGTCCAGTGCGCTCGACAACCACGCATCGGCCCCGTCGTCCCCGACGGTGTACACGTCGACGCCGATCAGCCGCCATCCGTCGTCGTCCACGACGAATCGGTCATCGCCCCACGTCGCGCGAAACGCGTCCAAGCGCGCCGGCAGACGTTCACGATCGAAGAAGCCGACGTCGTGGTTGCCGGGCACTGCGACGAACCGACAGGGGAGCTTCGACATGACCAGCCGCGCGAACGCGCGATCGAGCGTGTCGTCGGGGTCCTCCCACACGAGGTCGCCGGTGTGCACGACGAGTTCGGGCGGGTCGCCCGCGATCCAGTCGAGCAACGGCTTCAGGGTTTCGGGCATGCCCGCGGCGGCGGCGAGATGCGAGTCGGAGATTTGGACAACGCGCACGATCGCATTCTGCCCCGCCCCTCGATCGGTCCATCGACCGCACCCGACCTGGGCGTCTCAGGCCTTCGGAAAGGAACTAGTCCAGCAGCATCCCCGCGCTGGCGCCCGACGGGACGGGATCGGGCAGGCGCGTCATGCGGAAGGCGTTGAACAGGCCGATCAGCCCGGCGGCCAACGGCACCAACAGCGCGACCTGCAGGGCGCGCGGGCGAGCGTCGGTGTTGATCCGGATGATCTCGTCCTGGACCTGCGCTGGCTGATCGACCAGCAGCCCTTCGAGCTTGGTGTTGCTCATCACTTCGGCGTCGTCCTCGAGCGCGTCGGCGACTTGCTCCTGCTGTTCGGGTGCGAGCACATCGCTGTCTCCGGCCATGTCAGTGAACAGGAACGACAGCGTCGCCAGCATGATCGCGCCCGCGAACGCGAGACCGAAGGAGAGACCGAACGAGCCTGCCGCCGAGTTGACGCCGGCGGCCTCGCTCACACGCTCCTCGGTGATCGGCGACAACGTGTAGTTGTTGAGCTGCGAGACGAGCAATCCCAACCCGCATCCGGCCACTGCCAGCGGGACGACGAGCTGCCAGCCCGATTCGGCGCGGGGGACGATCGGCAGCAGGATCACGATTCCGGCAACTAACAGCGCGAAGCCCGCCAGCACGATGTGAGCGGGGCGGTAGCGCCCTGCCTTGCGGCCGGCGATCAACGCCAACGCGAACATGGTCAGTGACAGCGGCGCCAGCGACAGGCCCGCCTCCATCGCGTTGTACTCGAGCACCATCTGCAGGAAGATCGGCAATGCGATCATCGTTCCGCCGAGCGCGATCTGCTGCATCATCTGCTGCGAGATGCCGATCCGGAACGGTCTCGAGGCGAACAGATCGGGTTCGATCAAGGGGGTCTTGCCGCTGCGCTTGCGGCGCACGAGCCACCACGCCAGGCCGGCCATCGCCACCGCGCCAACGCCGATCAACGCGCCGACCGACTCGCCCCCCTCCTGCCACACGAGGATGCCGAGCACGATCCCGCCCATGCCCACTGCGGACAGGATCGCGCCCACGATGTCGATCGAGCGCGCCCCCGTGTAGGGCACGTCACGGACGAGTCCGATTCCGGACAAGACGACGGCGATCACCACCGCTTCGAGCAGGAACGCCACGCGCCAGGAGAGATACGTCGTGATGAAGCCGCCGATAAGCGGACCCACCGCGGCCGCGATCGCGGCAGCCGCGCCGACCATCGCGTAGACGCGCTTCTGTGCGTCGCCTTCGAAGTTCCCGTGGATCAACGACTGCATCGACGGCAGCAGCAGCGACGCGCCGAGCCCGCCCAGTATCGCCCAGCAGATGAGAATCGTGACGACGTTCTGGGCGAACGCCATCGACAATGCTCCGGCTGCGTAGCCGAGTAGACCGAGCACGTAGCCTCGCTTGCGTCCGATGAGATCGGCGACCTTGCTGCCGATCAGGATGAAGGCGGCTGAGACGAGCGCTTCCAGGGCAATCGCCGACTGCACGCCGCTGACTGTCGTGTCGAGATCCTCGACCACCGACGAGATCGACACGTTCATGAGCGACGTGTCGACGACTAGCACGAACATCGCCATCGACAGCAGGATCGGAAGCCGCTTGCTGCGAGTGTCGCCTGGGGCGCTGGTCACGGACTCGGACATCGGTAGCGCCATCATCACATGCGGACACGATGCGCTTGAACCAGGGTCGTGCGTGCGATCGTTGTCGTGCGTGCGATCGTTAGAGTCGGCACGGTCGGGACAAGAGGATCAAGGAGGGGGCATGAGCGAGATCGACCGGATGTACAACGAAGCCCGGACCACCAAGCTCGGTGTGGGCTGGCTGGCGTTCGCGGCGTCGCTGCTCGTGATCAGCGGGATTTTCAAGATCCTCGATGCGATCTGGGCCTTCAAGTACGACGACGACGTATCGGAGAGCGTGCAGACGATCGTCTTCGAGCGCGATCTCGCGGCGTGGGGTTGGATCTGGCTGCTGCTCGGGATCCTGCTGATCGTCGCCGGCTTTGCCGTCGTCAAAGGCGCCGAGTGGGCTCGGTGGTTCGGCGTCGTGGTGCTCGCCGTCGCCGCCATCGCCAACTACTCGTGGATCGTCTGGGCACCGATCTGGACGCTGGTGCTGGAAGGTATCTACGGCGCGGCGATCTACGGCTTGATGGTCTACGGCGGCCGCCGGGACGACTTCCGCCCTGAGCCGTCATAACGTCATGACTGCGACCATCACCCCCACCGCGCCAGACGAGGCGTCGGTCGCCTGGCACACGCTGCCCGCTGAAGAGGTGTGCCGGAGTCTCGGCGTCGATGCCGGCGTCGGTCTCACCGACGCCGAGGTCACCGAACGCCGCGCCCGTTACGGCGCCAACAAGCTCGCCGAGCAACCGCCGGAACCCGCATGGCGTGCCTTCCTTCGCCAGTACAAGGACTTGATGCAGTTGGTGCTCGTCGGCGCGGCCGTCGTCAGCATCGTCGCCATCCAGGACCTCGCCACCGCGCTGGTCGTGTTCGGGCTCACGGTGCTCAACGCCGTGATGGGAATGCACCAAGAGGGCAAGGCCGCCGAGAGCGTGGCGTCGCTCCGCAAGATGCTGATCATGACGGCGCGCGTCCGGCGCGGCGGTCAGCGCGTGGAGATCCCGGCCCACGAGTTGGTGCCAGGCGACATCGTCGGCTTCGAGGCCGGCGACAAGGTGCCGGCCGACGGGCGGGTGCTGGTGGCGGCGACGCTCGAGATCGAGGAGGCAGGGCTCACCGGTGAGAGCACGCCCGTGCCCAAGGTCGTCGATCCGGTCGTCGGCCTGGACGTGCCGCTCGGCGACCGCGTCGACATGGCGTACATGAACTCGCAGGTGACGCGCGGTCGCGGCGAGATGGTTGTCACGGCCACTGGCATGGATACGCAGGTCGGGCACATCTCAGGCATGTTGAGCGGCGTCGAGCAGGAGAAGACACCGCTCACCAAGCAGCTCGACCAGCTGACCGTGCTGATCACGCTGATGGCCGGCGCCGCGCTCGGCTTGATCGTGATCATGGGGCTCGTTCGAGGGGACGACTTCGACGAGATCTTCACGATCGGCATCACGCTCGCGATCGCCGCCATCCCGACCGGCCTGCCGGCCGTCGTCACGATGCTGCTGTCGGTCGGAACGCAGCAGATGGCCGCTCGCGGAGCGATCATCAAGCGCCTCAAGTCGGTGGAGACACTCGGGTCGACGTCGGCGATCTGCTCGGACAAGACCGGCACGCTCACGCTCAACCAGATGACCGCCCGCGAGCTCGTCGTTGGCGGGCGGCGATTCAACATCGAGGGCGGGGGCTATTCGCCGGAGGGCAAGATCCTGCGCGTCTTCGGCACGGGTGACGCGTCGCTCGAGCCGTTCCTCCTCCCGATGGCGTTGGCGAACGACGCCGTGATCCGCGACGGCGCGTGCATCGGCGATCCCACCGAGGGAGCGCTTGTCGTACTCGCCGCAAAGGGTGGCCTCGACGTGGACGAGACGAGGCGCACATATCCGCGCGTCGGCGAGGTGCCGTTCGACGCCGAGTACAAGTTGATGGCGACGTTCCACGAGATCGCTGCCGAGGACGGGTCGCGTGTCGTGCGCGGCTTCGTCAAGGGCGCGCCCGACGTGCTGCTGGCGCGATCCAACCGTTACATGGGCGCCGATGGCCAGTCACACGAGCTGACCGCCGACGACCCGGCGAAGGTGCTGGCCGAGAACGATCGCCTCGCCGGCGAAGGCCTGCGAGTCCTGGCGGTGGCGCGGCGCGACTTCGATCCAGGGTCTTTCGACCCGTCTGTGCCGCTTTTGCCTGCGGTTCAGCAGCTGGAGCTCATGGCGCTCGTTGGCATCGTCGACCCGCCGCGCAAGGAGGCCAAGGACGCGATCGCGCTCTGCAAGGATGCAGGCATCCGCGTGCGGATGATCACCGGCGACCACGCGACGACGGCGGCCGCGATCGCCGAACAACTGGGCATCGAGGGCAAGGCGATGACGGGCGCAGAGTTCGCGGCGATGTCCGACGAGCAGTTGCATGCAGAGCTCGCCGACATCGGCGTGGTCGCCCGCGTCGCGCCGGAGGACAAGGTTCGCCTGGTCAGCCTGCTCAAGGAGCAGGGCAACATCGTCGCCATGACCGGCGACGGCGTCAACGACGCTCCGGCTCTGACCCGCGCCGACATCGGCGTCGCGATGGGGATCACCGGCACGGAGGTCACCAAGGACGCGGCCGAGATGATCCTCACCGACGACAACTTCGCCACCATCGTCACCGCCGTCGAGGGCGGGCGGGCGCTCTACGACAATCTGATGAAGTACGTCCGCGTGCAGATGATCATGCTGGCGGGCTTCATCCTCACCTTCGTCGGTGCCGGCATCTTCGACATCGCCGACGGCGCGCCGCTGCTACCGCTGCAGATCCTGTGGATCAACTTCGCGATCGACGTGCTGCTCGCGGTCGGCCTCGGCTTCGACGCCGCGACACCGGGACTGATGAAGCGCAAGCCGCGGCCGGTCGACGAACCGGTGATCAATGTCCCGCTCGGCGTGCGGCTCGGCTTCGCCGGGTTGTTGCTCGCCATCGGCACGTTGCTCGTGGTGGCCTGGGGAGAGGACAGGTACGGCTTGGCGGTCGCCACCACGATGGGACTCACGACGACCTCGCTGTTGCACATCGTCGCCGCCCTCGAATGGCGCGACCCCTTCCGGAGCATCCTCAACTGGGACACGCTCGCCAATCGGCGCTTCAACCTGCTGATCCTGACGGCGCTGGCGCTGGCGTTCCTCGTCACCACGGTCGATGGCCTCCAGCGGATCTTCGACACCGTCGAGCTCAACGGCGACCAGTGGCGGGCGTGCTTCATCGCCGTCGCCGGCTACTTCATCCTGGCGGAGGTCGGCAAGCTGGTGATCCGTCGGGTGCTCAAGGCTCGGGCGGGGTGAGCGGTGGCCGGCGAGGTGCCGAGCGCGAGCAACGCCGCTCGGGCGTGATCGACGAGCTACGCGTCGCGCCCGGAAAGCCAGCCGGCCTCGAGGGCCGCGATACCAGTTGGAGGCCGGGCGAGCAGTTCGAGCACCTGTCGGCGAAGAAGCTCGACGAGGCGGCCAAGCGCATGCTCGCGGAGGGGATCGACCAGCTCAAGGACGCCCAAGAGTTGCTCTGGGCGAGCGACACGTATGCGTTGCTGATCGTGTTCCAGGCGATGGACGCGGCCGGCAAGGACTCGACGATCGAGCACGTGATGTCAGGTGTCAACCCGCAGGGCGTACAGGTCGTCTCGTTCAAGCAGCCTTCGGCCGAGGAGCTCGACCATTCGTACTTGTGGCGGATCTTCAAGAACACGCC
>DASQTR010000456.1:0-2416 GCA_035641795.1 Ilumatobacter sp. | reverse complement strand
CCGATCACGAGGTATGGCGTGTCGGGTGTCAGCGTGGTGAGCACGCCGAAGCCGACGGCCACGATCGCGAGCCCCAACGCCATCACCCGGGCGGGGCCATAGCGTTCGGCCAGCGCGGCGCTACGGGGCGAGAACACAACGAACGCCAGCGCCAGCGGCAGGCCGGCGAGGCCGGCCTCGAGGGGCGAGTAGCCGCGGCCGAACTGCAGGTACTGGGTCATGAGGAAGAAGAACCCGAACATCACGAAGAAGGCGACCGTGACCACGCCGCTGCCGGTGCTGAACCGGCGATCGCGGAACAGTGTCAGTGGCAGCATCGGGTGGTCGCTGCGCTGCTCCCATCGCACGAACAGCGCCAGGGCGGCACCGGCGGCGAAGAATGCTGCGAGCACGGGGCCGCTGGTCCAGCCGTCCTCGGGGCCCTGGATGATTCCGAAGATCAACGAGCTGAGGCCGATCAGCGACAACACGGCACCGACCGGGTCGAGGGGCGTGTGCGTGTCGTCGCGCGAGTCGGGCGCGAATGCCCACACCGCGACCATGATGGCGACGACGATGGGCACGTTCACGAGCAGGGTCGAGCCCCACCAGTAGCCCTCCAGCAGCCCGCCGGTCACGATCGGCCCGATCGAGGCCCCGGCGCCTGCGAACCCGGCCCAGACCGCGATGGCCCGTGGCCGTTCGTGCGGCGGGAAGATCGACGTGATGATCGACAGCGTCGCCGGCATGATGAACGCGGCGCCGATGCCCATCACGCCCCGGCTGGCGATGACCTGCGACGCGTCGTTCGCAAGCCCGCCCAACAAGGCCCCGATCCCGAACACGACGAGGCCGGCGAGCAGCGCTCCCCGGCGACCGAACCGGTCACCGATCGCACCCGCACTCAGCAAGAGGCCGGCGAACACGACCGCATAGGAGTCGACGATCCATTGGAGCTCGGAGGCCGAAGCGCCGAGGTCGCGTTGGATCGTGGGCAACGCAGTGTTGAGCCCCGACACCGACATGACGACGAGGACGAGCGACAAGCACATGATTGCCAGCAGGAACCAGCGCCGGGCGTGGATCTCGGGTTGCTCGTGCAGCGGGATCGCAGGCGCGGCGACGCGAGGAGAGGACATCGTGAGCTCCTTGGGAGACCGCCGGTTGTTCGTTTCCAACGAGACGCTCTCGTCTCTCTATGGAACGTAAGCGTCTCAGAGCGATACGTCAACGTGCCACACTGTGGTCTTCGTCACGTGCGCCGCGTCATCGATACGCATGCCTGCCGGTAGATCAGGCGGTGGTACGCGCGTTCAGCGGCCGTACGACGATCTGGGCGGCGAGCCGCTCGACCTGGTCGCGGTGGCCGCTGCCCTTGCCGTGCCGGGTGGCGTTGAGCGTGCCGGCGGCAGCGCCGAGGCGGACGGCGTCGACCACCCCGAGGTGCTCGACGAGACCCGCGGCGACGCCGGCGGTCATTGAATCGCCGGCCCCGGTGGAGTCGGCGGGTTCGAGCGGCGGTGCCTCGATCTCGTACGCCTCGTCCTCGGCGAGGAGCAGCGCCGGTTCGGCAGCTCGCGACACGACGACGTGGGCGGCACCCCTGCGCTGGAGGTCACGGCCGGCGTCGACCAGCTCCTCGAGCGACTCGCCGGTGGAGTGGCCGTCGCGGACCAGCTCCTCGTGGCTCACCTTGAGCACGTCGATGCCGCCGCTCAGCGCGGCCTCGAGTGGATCGCCGGACAGGTCGGCGACGACCCGTCGGTCGTCGGACCGCAGGTCCGTCGCCAGGCGACGGTAGACGTCAGCCGGTACGGGGCTCGGGTCATGGGGACCGCCGAGCACGCACACAGGCAGCTCGAGCGCCGTGACCACCGCAGCGCCGTACAGCTCGTCGAGCTCGTGGCGCGACAGGGCCTGTGGCGGCACCTCGGCGACCACGATCCGGTCGCCGTCGCGCCGGTCGTGGACGTAGGCGCCGCTCCACGACTCGACCTCGACCGCATCGAGACGGATGCCCTCGCCCGCCACGAGGGTGCGCGCGACGAGGCCGGTCTCGCCGCCGAACGGCCCGCACAGCACGACGTCGACGTCGAGCGTGGCGAGCATCCGGGCGATCCACAGCCCCTGGCCTCCCGCGTGGAGGTGGAGCTCGTCGGCGTCGCCGCGGCGCTCGAGGGTGACCGTGAGGAACAGCGCGGGCGCGAAGACGAACGCTCCTCCAGATCGCTGGGGATCGGTCGTCGACATGGGCTCTGCCTCCGGCGTCCGGCCGAGCGCGCCTGCCTCACTCGTTGTGCTGGCCGAGCTCGCCGCCCTCCTCCGAGAGGTCCTCTTCGGCCAGCTCCTGTTCGATCGCCTCACGCCGTGTCGTGGGATCGGGGTTCTCACGAGCCACCTCGCGGGCGAGACGTGCCGCTCGTTCCTCGTCGGTCTC
>DASQTR010000455.1:0-9307 GCA_035641795.1 Ilumatobacter sp. | reverse complement strand
ACCCCGGTCGGGCTCCGTCCGGCTTACTGCTCGACGTCGCCAAGATCGAGTCGGTGGAGCCGGTCGCACGGCGCGCCGAGCCCCAGATCCCGCCGGTCGTGACGAACGTCCCGTCGCCGTCGCCGGTGCATCGCAAGGTCGTCGAACACGCCCCGCGGCCCGGGCTGATGACGAGCGACATCGAGATCGCCTTCCCGGACGCGCCCCCGACACGTGAACCAGAACCCGAACTCGGCGTGGCGATCGCATGGAGTGCCGAGGACGGTTTCACCCAGACCGGGTCGCCGTCACGGATGCGGCTCGTGGGCCAACGGGAAGCGTTCGAGGACGCGGCCGGGCTCGTGGGCGAACACGACGACACTGACTCCGGCGGGCCCTCGTTGCGGTACCTGCCGGCGCCCGGACCGCGACGTGAGCAGGCACCGCGCGACCTCGTCGACATCGTCGAGGAGGCGACCGGCGTGCGCGTCAGCGACGCGCTCATCGACCGCTCGCCGGAGACCAGCGACCGCGCCGCAAGCATCGGCGCGATCGCGTTCACGGAGCGTGCCACGGTCCACATGCCGGCTGAGCTCGGCGAGCTCAGCGAGACCCACAACCGGGCGATCGTCGCCCACGAGTTGACGCACGTCGCGCAGCAGCGCACGATCGGACGCGTCCCGGCCGAGGATTCGCCCGAGGGCCGCGAGCTCGAGGGCGAAGCGCGCCAGGTTCAGCGCCGAGTCGGCGGCACGGTCAGGCCGCACTTCCTGCGGCGGCGCACCGGGCCGTTGGAGGCCGCTGCCGGCGTGCAGCGGCTGGCCAACGACGAGAGCCCGTACGCGTGGCAGGAGCGTGGTCCCGCTCCCTCCGAGGACAGGGTCTTGGAGGCGTTCGGGTTCAGGGCCGCCGCAGGGGGCGCGATCGAGCAACGGCGTGAGCGCGAGGACGAAGCATGGGCGCGCGGGTTCGAGACCGAGAACGCCACGCGTCTGCATGCGATGCGGGAGCGGCATTACTTCGAGCTGAAGGACGAGGTTCTGCGCGAGAAGCGCATCGTGGCGCTGCGCGAGGACGAGGATCCGCCCACCGACCTGACGCGACGTGAGGCGATCCATCTCCGGCAGGAGCTCGACGACGAGTGGCCGTGGGAGTTCGGAGCACCGGAAAACCTCCGGTTCTATCCCGAGGAGCTGCCCCCGGAGGCCGAGGGCGAAGGCGAGGCCGCCCCCGTCGCGCATGCCGGTGGTGCTGCCGCTCGGCACGCCGCCGGCGCCGCTGCCGCCCACTCCGCCCGCGCCCCGGGGAGCACGGCCGGCGCCCGCCACCTGCGGGCGACGACCGGTCACACGACGGGCGCGGGTGCCCGGCCCGGGGCAGGACGCGGTCGCGGGCAGGCCCCAGGAGCACACGCGGGGGGACGGGGCGGAGCCGAGGGATCGCAGTTCGAGTGGCAAGAACGCGAGTCGACCGACCAGGAGACCGTCCAGGCGTTGTTCGGCGGCGGATTGTTCGGCGGTTTGCTGGGCCTTGCCGTCGGGCCCGAGTCCGACGCCGACCGCGCCAGCGCCGAGGCCTCGACGCCACGCCTTCACGAGCGGCGGCAGGACAAGGAGCGCGAGCTGCGTCATCGCGTCTTGCAGTCGAAGCTTGCGGACCACCGTCGCAACGACACGCTGGCAGACGTCCGCGACAACCCGATCCGGCTGTCGCACGACGAGATCGTGCAGATCCGCGAGCAGGTCGACAACGAGATGCCGCTGCAGTACGTGACGCCGGAGTACCTCGAGCAGCACATGGACGCGCAGATCTCTGCCGACGGTGACATCTCGCGGGCGGCGGAGCTGGCGCCGGACGAAGCCGGTGGGCAACCGGCGCCGGGCGGCGGAGTGGCAGCAGGCGCGCCGGCCGCGACAGGTGCGACGACGACTGCGACCGCGGACAGCACCGCTGCGGTCGCCGCCGCGCTGACTCGCGCGCCGGCGGAGCAACCCGCCGATGACGAGGCCGGGGAGGGCCAGGCCGTCGGTGCGGGAGCACGCGGACCGGGCTTGTTGCGCACGGGGCTGGCTGCCGGTCTCGGCGCGTATGTCGGAAATCGTCTCGCCGCCCACAGCGAGCACATCGAGCCGCCGGGTGAGCACGAACATGCCCACTACGACAGCTTCGGCGAGGACGAAGAGGCTGCCGGTCGAATCTTCGCCGCCGCCTCGGAAGTCGACATCGACGTGCTCTCCCGGCGGCTGTGGAGTCGCATCCGTCGCGAGCTGCGCACCGAGCTGCTCGTCGACCGTGAACGGGCGGGCTCGCTCGCGGACATTCGATGAACGGAACAAGAGTAAGAGAAAGGAGCGCACGTGGCACTTGCGGTTGACACCCAACTCGGCGTTGGCATGCGGTTCAAAGTCACGATCGACAAGACCAGCTACGACCTCGGCAGCTGGGCGAAGGTCAGCGGTCTCGACGTCACTTGGGACCTGATCGAGTACCGCGCCGGCGACGGCAAGAACGACAAGTGGTACTTCCCGGGGCTCACCAAGTATTCGACGGTCAAGCTCGAGCGGGCGGTCCAAAAGGCCGACACCGAGGCCGTGCGCGGCTGGCTCGAGTCGAACTCGTTCGCGATGGAGGTGCAGTCCGGCAAGGTCGAGCTGCTGGACGCCAAGTCGGAGCCGGTCATGCACTGGACGCTGCGCCACGTGCTCCCCGCGAAGTGGAGCATCTCGCCGTTCGACGCCAACGCCAGCAAGGTCGCGCTCGAGGTCCTGGAGCTGGCTCACATGGGCTTCCTCGAGAACGAGTGAAAGAACGTTTGCCGTGGCCACCTCCTTCTCAGACTCCGACCTGCTCGGTACCGACTTCCGGTTCCTGGTGGAGGTAATGGGTTTCGACCTTGGGTCTTGGAACTCGTGCAAGGGACTGGGCGTCACCTTCAAGCACGAGAAGGTGGCCGAGCTCGGCCAGCACGCGTACAACAGCTACATCCCTGGCCGCGCGGAGTTCACAGCGGTCACGCTGCAGCGGGCGATGAAGTCGGGCGACTGGGACAAGACCAAGACCTGGCTCGAGGCCGTCACCGCCGACGGTTGGCTGGTCGCCACCGCCGGCGTCAAAGAGGCGACGATCACGATGCAGGACGCCACCCTCAAGGACGTCGCCCAGTGGAAGCTGAAGAACGCGATGCCTTCCTCGTGGAAGGGGCCGCAGCTCACCGCCACCGGCAAGGGCGTTGCCCTCGAAACGTTGGAGATCGTCCACGAAGGGTTTCTCGATGACTGACCGACTCAAGATCTTCAAAATGCTGATGCCGGCCGAGTTCGTGCTGTTCGACTACAACCCCGAGTCGATCAAGGTCACGCGCAGCCAGACCGGCGGCGCCCGAACGCGTGGCGCCGGCGGTGGGGGCAGCACGCCGGCCGCGAGCGGCACGGGGGGAACGCTCGGTGCGATCTTCCACGGCACCGACCCGATGACGATCACGATCACCAAGGCTCGCCTCGTTGGCCCCGAGTGCAAGGTGATGTGCGACAACCTCATGGGTTGGATGTCGCCCGCGTCGGGCCTGCTCGGCGCGATCACGTCGGCGATCATGACCGCGATCGGCCTCGATGCCTCGAAGCCGCCCGACCTGATCGTGCAATGGGGACCGCCGGTTGCCGGCTTCATGGTGACGGCGCAGTTGACCAAGGCCGACATCACGTACGTGCGGATCTCGTCCGACGGCATCCCGATCCACGCGGTATGCAACCTCACGCTGAAGGAGTCGCCGAGCCCGCTGAGCATGACGAACCCCACGTCCGGCGGTCGCCCCGGCCGCAGTCGGCACGTGATGGTCGCCGACGAGAGCCTGATGTCGGTGTCGACCGCCAACTTCGGCACGCCCAACGCGTGGCGGCTGATCGCCGAAGTGAATGGCATCGACGACCCGAACTCCGTCAAGCCGGGCGACGTGATCTACCTGCCGGCGCGCGAGGAGCTGCGCGAGCTGTCGGAGATGTTGCGATGAGCCTGCTCGGCGGCGTCGAGACCGGCTCGATCACTCCCAGTATCAGCATGGGGCCGGGCGGCATGATGCCGCTCAACCCGATGGTCAGCGACAAACTGATCCGCACTGTCGTCGACGCCACGGTGCTGCGCCCCGACATGTTCGAGCTGACGTTCATGGACCGTGAGGGGATCGTCGTCGACGAAGCGATGATCTCGATCGGCACGGAGATCACGATCTCGCTCGGCAGTGGCCCGACGGCAACCGATCTGATCGTCGGCGAGGTGACGTCGATCGAGGGCGACTTCGACGAGCTCGTCCACCACACGATCGTTCGCGGCTACGAGCACGCCCACCGGTTGCAACGCGCTCGGCGCAGCCGCACCTTCCTCGATTCGACCGACGGCGACATCGCCCGCAAGGTGGCCGGCGACGCCGGCCTCAAGATCGGTGACATCCAGGACCCGGGCGTCACCCACCAGTACGTCGCCCAGGTCGCCCAGACCGACTGGGAGTTCCTCAAGGGCCGCGCCGTGGAGATCGGCTACGAGACCGGTGTCGTAGACGGCGAGTTCTTCTTCCGTCGGGCGCCGGGCATGAGCGCTGGCGGACTCGGCGGAGCCGCCGCCGCGGCGGGCGACATGGCAGCCTCTGCGGTGGGCCTCGGCACGCCGACGCTGGTGTTCGGCGAGAACCTGCGCTGGCTGCGCCCACGCGTCAGCTCCGTCGGCCTGGTGAGTGAGGCAGAGGTGCGGGTGTGGGACCCGCAGGGCGTGCAGGTCGTGTCGGGCAAGTCGTCGCTGGCATCGGCAACCGCCGACGTCGACGACGACCCGGTGGCGCTGGCCGGCGCCTACGGCGGGCCGCTCTCGTTGCCGGCGATCCCCAGCATTCCGTTCCTGCCCAGCTTTCTCGGCGCCAGCAACGACGCCTACACGATCATCGACCGCCCGATGGCGTGGGGCTCCAACACGCAGAGCGCCGCCGACGCCGTCGCCGCCGGGTTCGCCGAGCACGTGGCGAGCACGTTCGCCGAGGCGGAGGGCGTTGCGATCCAGACGCCGGGGATCACGCCGGGCAGCAAGGTCAAACTCGAGAACGTGCCCGTGAAGTTCCAGGGCGAGTGGTACGTGACCTCGGCGCGGCACCTGTTCGACATCGAGGTCGGCTACGAGTGTCGCTTCGAGGTCAGCGGGCGCCACGACCGTTCGCTGCACGGCCTGATCAACGGCGCGCACCTCAACCGACGCGAGCGGGGGCTGATCGACGGTCTCGTCCCCGGTCTCGTCACCAACAACATCGACGACGACAAGATGTACAGGGTCAAGGTCGCCTTGCCCTGGCTGTCGCCCGACTTCGAGACGGATTGGGCACGGGTAGTCATGCCCGGCCTCGGCGAGACATATGGACTCGTCGCCATGCCCGAAGTCGGTGACGAAGTCCTCGTCGGGTTCGAGTTCGGCGACGTCCGCCGCGCCTACGTGCTGGGTGGGCTCGGCAACGGCAACACCGCACTCGAACTCGGCGGGGATGCAGTGAAGAGCGGCATACCCGGCGGTCACGTCGTCAAGCGTGGATGGGTGAGCCGGCTCGGCAACAAGATCCTGATCGACGACGACGGCGACGGCACCGTGCCTCCCAGCAAGTCGGGGATCACGATCGGCACGAAGGACGACAAGATCAGCATCGTCTTCGATGACGTCAACAAGACGTTGACGATCACGTGCGATTCGTCCGCGCCGCCGGCGGCGATCGAGATCAAGCAGAACGGCGCCGGCGGCTCGATCACGATCGAGCAGGCCGGATCGGGTGGATCGCTGACGCTCAAGTCGGCCGGCAACGTGTCGGTCGAGGCGGCCGCGCCCGGCAACCTGACGCTCAAGGGCGGGACCGGCGTCAAGATCGACGCCGGCGCAGGCATGGTCGAGCTGTCCGGCAGCCAAGTGAAGTTGAACTGACATGCGGCAGGAGGACTACGCGACGTGAACGTCACAGACGCCGGACGACACGACTTCATCGGCAGTGGTTGGGCGTTCCCGCCGACTGTCAACGACCGCGGTGGGATCGCGATGGTCAGCGGCGAGCGCGAGCTCGAGCAGGCGATCCAGATCATCCTGCTGACGTATCCGGGCGAACGGCCGATGCGGCCGATGTTCGGCAGCAAGCTGCGTGACTTCGTGTTCCGCAACGCCGACATGTCGACCGCCGCCGAGCTAGCACTGGAGGTCCGCAACTCGGTTCGCCAGTGGGAGCCGCGCGTCGACGTGTACGAGGTGTACGTCACCCCCGACCAGTTCGAGCGCAACCGGCTCAACGTCGAGATCGTGTACGTGGTCAAGCGCACGAACGACCGGCGGAACCTGGTGTTTCCCTTCTACACCATCCCCGACGACGGAAGTGACTACTGATGGCGATTGCAGCCCCACACCTCGACGATCGGCGCTTCCAGGACCTGGTCGACGACGCCAAACGGATGGTGATGGACCGGTGCCCGGCGTGGACCGACCACAATGTCTCCGACCCTGGCGTGACGTTGATCGAGACCTTCGCCTACGTCACAGACCAGCTCCTGTACCGGCTCAACCGCGTTCCGGATCGTCTGTACATCAAGTTCCTCGAACTGATCGGCATCCGCCTGTTCCCGCCCACCGCGGCGCGGGCAGGCGTCACCTTCTGGCTGTCGGCACCGGCGACGACCACACTCGTCATCCCCGCCGGCACGCGTACGGCGACACTGCGTGGCGACGGCGACGAGCCGATCGTGTTCTCGACGCTGCGCGATCTGGCGATCGTGCCGACCGAGATGCAAATCGTGGCGACGCGGGCGAACGACGTCGACGGCATGCGTCCCCGATCCGAGGCGCTCGCGGTGGGCACGGCGGTGCCGGCGTTCAGCGAGGTTCCGGTCCCAGGCGACATGCTGTTGATCGGCCTCGACCGCGCCGCGCCCGGCAACGCGGTGGCCTTCCACATCGACTGCGAGATCGACGGTGTCGGCGTCGACCCGACCGACCCGCCGCTCGCCTGGGAGGCGTGGAACGGGATCGAGTGGGAGAAGTGCGAGCTGGAGAAGGATGAGACGGGCGGCCTCAACCGCAAGGGCGACATCATCGTCCACCTGCCGGCCGGGCACGCCGAGTCGCTGATCGAAGGCGAGCGCGCGGGATGGGTGCGGGCGCAGGTGATCGAGGCTCACGAGGGCCAGCCGCGCTACAGTTCGTCGCCGTTGATCCGAGGCATGGCGGTCCGCACCGTCGGCGGCACGGTCGAGTCGGCGCACGCCGAGGTGGTCGGTGCCGAGCATGTCGGCGAGTCGAGCGGCCAGCCTGGCCAGCGCTTCCGGCTCGACAGCGGCGCGCTCGTTGCTACCGGCCAGACACCGGTGGTCGAGGTCAGCTCCGACGAGGGATGGGAGGAGTGGGCGTTGGTCGACTCCTTCGCCGACTGTTCGCCGGACGACAAGGTCGTGATCCTCGATGCCGCCGCCGGTGAGATCGAGTTCCCACCGCTGGTTCGGCTCGAAGACGGGTCGATCCGCGCATATGGGGCGATCCCGCCCGCTCGCGCCTCGATCCGCATTCGCGACCACGCCGTCGGCGGAGGTAGCCGCGGCAATGTCGCGCCGCGCTCGATCCGCACGCTGAAGTCGTCGATTCCCTTCGTGCGCGGTGTGAGCAATCGTCGTCCGGCCTCGGGCGGCGTCGATGCCGAATCGGTCGACGAGGCGCGCGTCCGCGGCCCGCTGATGTTGCGCACACGCAGCCGGGCGGTCACGGCAGAGGACTTCGAGTTGCTCACACGTGAGGCCGCTCCAGAGGTGGCGCGGGTGCGGTGCATCCCCGCCCAGTCGGCAGAGGACGCCGGGCACGTGACGGTGTGCATCGTGCCCGCTGCTGCGCGAGAGCACGACATCCTGCGCTTCGAGGACCTGCTGCCGACCGAGCCGACGTTGGCCGCGATCGCCGAGCGGCTCGAGGACTCGCGCATCATCGGCTCGGTGGTGCACGTCGAGCCACCGACCTATCAAGGCGTCACCGTCGTGGCCCGTCTGCGCAGTACCCCGCGCGCCGATCCGGAGCGTGTGCGCACCGACGCCACGGCCGCGCTCCACCGCTACTTCGATCCGCTCGTCGGCGGCCCCGACGGCAAGGGCTGGCCGTGGGGCAGGCCGGCGCAATCGGGTGACGCCTTCAGCGTGTTGCAGCGCATCGCCGGCGTCGACGTCGTCGAGGACGTCAGGCTGTTCGGGGCGAATCCCGTCACCGGTGAGCGCGGCGAGGCGACGACAAGGCTCGAGCTTGCCGCCAACAGCCTCGTCTTCTCCTACGAGCATCAGGTGAGGGTGATCACGCCGTGAACGGACGTGTGACGTGACCGTCACCACCACCGCGCGCGGCACGACCGTCGATGTGCCGATCACGCAACCGCTGATCAACAGGCTCCCGTCGCTCTACCAGGACGGCATGTTCATCGAGCAGTTCACGGCTGGTCTCGACGTCGTGCTGGCACCCGTGATCGCCACGCTCGACTGCCTCGACTCGTACATCGACCCTGCCGTTGCGCCGGCCGACTTCGTCGGGTGGCTCGGCGACTGGGTGGGTTTGCGTCTCGATGAGGACTGGACCGTCGAGCGCCGCCGGCGCCTGGTCGCCGCGGCCGCCGTGCTGTTCGGGTCACGCGGCACGGCACACGGACTCGTCGACGAGATCGAGTTGTACACCGGGGGAGCGTCGGAGGTCGCTGACCCGGGGCGAGTGTGGACGTCCACCTTGCCGACAGGCGACGAGGAACGTCGCAGCCGGGGCTCCTCCGACCGCACGGTGCGCGTCACCGTCGACGTCACCGATGCGACCGAGGTCAACTGGCCGGCGCTCCAGGTGCTCGTGCGTGACGCCGTCCCTGCTCACCTGCCGGTCGAGATCGAGCTCCGCGAGACATCCACCCCAACCCGACGTGCCAGGCGCAAGGATGTGCACGTCGAACGGAGCGAATCCTCATGATCGTTTGTAACCAATGCGGGTTCCAGAACCGCGACGACGACTCCTTCTGCGGGTCATGCGGGGGCTTTCTGGAATGGACAGGCGAGAAGGTCGCCCCGCCCCCGGCAGCCGTCGCGCCGGAAGAGCTTGCGGCACCCAAGCGCAGCCTCCTCAGTCGTGTGCAGACAGTGCTGGCGCTCGATGTGCACGCTCCCGGCGAGGTGGTGAAGGACGACCCGAGCGTCGCCGCCAAGGCGCCCGGCATGCCCGGTGCACCCGGGATGCCCGGCGGCGGTCCTCCGGGCGCACCCGGCGCGCCGCGACCCGGCGGTCCGCCCGGAGTCGGCGGCCCCCCGGGTCCTCC
>DASQTR010000454.1:0-8837 GCA_035641795.1 Ilumatobacter sp. | reverse complement strand
GCGTTCGGGTCGCTCATGCGACGACCGTACCCCAGGACGTTTGCGAGATACGGTTACCTCGCTGACCTCGCGGCCGCCGTCAGAGCGCCTTGACGTCGTCCATCACGGCCCGCCATCGCTCGGGATCGCTGGCGTACGGCACATAGAAGGCGACGCGATTCAACACATCGCCGAAGCGCTTGCCGAGCTCGACCGCCACGCCTTCCGGCTCGGTGACGACCGCGAACGCGTTGAGCATGTCGTCGTCGATGAGGTCGCCCATCTCCTTCCACTTGCCCTGCTTCGACAGCGCGTTGAGCTCGTCCTGCAGGCCGCCCCAGCCGTGCAGCTCCAGCACGCCCCGGTAGGCCGGCGTCGATCCGTAGAACGCGATCTGTTGGCGGGTGCCCTGGGCGGCCTTCTCCATCTCCTCGGCGTCGTTGCCCGTCACGACGAACATGGGTCCGGTGATCTCGAACCCTTCCATCGTCTTGCCGGCCTTGGCGCGGCCGCGCTCGAGCGCCGGCAAGGTGACCTCCCGCAGGTATTTCTCGGTGGTGAAGCCGTGGCAGATGAAGCCGTCGCAGACTTCGCCCGCGACCTCTGTCATCAGCTCACCGACGCCGGCGAGGAAGATCTTCGGCACGCCGAAGTCGCCGAGTTCTGTGGCGGCGGGCGCGAAGAAGGGAGTCATCAACGTGTGCTTGTAGAACTCGCCCCGGAAGTCGAGCGGCGTGCCGTTCAGCCACGTGTCCCAGATCGCGCGCACCGCCATGATCATCTCCCGCATGCGTGGCGCGGGGTGGCTCCACTCCATCGAGAAGCGCTTCGTGATGTGCGGCTTGATCTGGCTGCCCAGACCGAGGATGAAGCGGCCCTGCGAGTACGACTGCAAGTCCCACCCGATGTTGGCGAGCAGCATCGGATTGCGGGCGAAGGCCACCGCTATCTGCGTGCCGAGCTCGATCTTCCGCGTGTGCTCGGCGGCGAGCACCAGCGGCAGGAACGGGTCGTGTGCGGTCTCCGCCGTCCAGAGGCCGGAGTAGCCGACCGCCTCTCGGTCGCGCGCAGCCTCGCTCACGTCGTTGAGGCCGGTCATCACGATGGTGTCGACTTTCATGGGACGACCGTACGCGACGCCGACCGGGCAGAACAGTGTCGGCATACTTGGCGCCGATGCCGCGCGGGAGGAACCTGATCCCGGCGGCGGTGCTGACGTGCTTGCTCGTCGCCTGCGGCGGTGACGCGGCGGAGGAGGATGGCCGGGGGTGCGCACGAGGTCGGCCGGTCGAGGGCCGGCCGGTCCGGCTGGTGACGACCGTGGCGCCGATCACCAGCATCGTCGCCAACATCGCCGGCGGATCGGGCGCGGTTGTCACGGGTGTGGTACCGGAAGGCGTCGACAGCCACACCTACGAGCCGTCGCCCAGCGTCGCCGCCACGCTCGAGGACGCCGACGTGGTGTTCGTCAACGGCCTCGGACTGGAGCAGCCGACGAAGGCGCTTGCGCTGGCGAACATCGGCGCTGACGCGGGATTGTGCGAGCTGGGCACGACGGTGTTGCCGGAGGACCAGTACATCTTCGACTTCTCGTTCCCGGAGTCGGGCGGCGAACCGAACCCACACCTGTGGACCAATCCGCCGATGGCGGCCGAGTACGCGTCGCTCGTGCGCGACGTGTTGGTACGCGCCGACCCCGAACACGCCGATGTGTTCGACGCCAACCTGGCCGCGTTCCGAGAGCGCGTCGACCTGTTCGATCGTGCCCTGCGGGACGCGACGGCGACGATCCCGCCCGCCCGGCGCCTCCTGCTCACGTACCACGACGCCTACGCCTATTTCGCACGTGAGTACGGCTGGACGGTTGTGGGTGCCATCCAGCCGTCCTCGTTCGACGAGCCGACGCCGCGTGACGTGGCCCGGCTGGTCGACCAGATAGAGGAGCAGAACGTGCCGGTCGTGTTCGGGAGCGAGGTGTTCCCGTCGCCGGTGCTCGAACAGATCGCCGCCGAGTCCGGCGCCCGCTACGTCGAGGGTCTGCGCGACGACGATCTGCCCGGCGACTCGGGCGATCCCTGGCACTCCTGGCTGGGTTTGATGCAGTTCGACTACGTGACGATCGTCGAGGCGCTCGGAGGCGATGCCAGTGCGTTGAAAGCCGTCGATGTGCGCGACGTCGCGCCCGACACGGCTAACTACCCCTAACATTCAGCTGTTCCGCTCAGTCTTGGCGGCTCAGTCGTGGCGGCTCAGTCTTGGCGGCGCAGGAACTCTTCGACTTCCGCGGCGAGCTCGTCCGCCGAGCCCATCTTGAGCGTCGGACCCTGCATGCCCGTCATGGGTTGTGTCGACGAATCGTAGAGCTCCTCGAGCTGCTGGATCATCGCCTGGTGCTCCTCGTTGGCGGCGACCAACGAGTCCAACCGCCGGCCCTGGATCATCACGTCGCTGCGCAGCGTCGCGGCGTCGATGACGAGATCGCTTGCCTCGCGCAGCCCGTCGAGGAGCGCCACGCTCGCCGCCGGGTAGGTCATCGAGGCGATGTAGTGGGGAACCTGCGCCCAGATGCCGATCGACGGGATGCCGCGTTCGTGCATCGTGTGCTCGAGCGCGGCCGCAACCCCCGCCGGCACGTCGATCGAGCTGCGTAGGTACGGGACGCGCATCAGCACGTCCTGCGAGGGACTGGTGACCGAGATCCGCGCCGGCCGGGTGTGCGGTGTCGCGAAGGGGTAGGCGCCGAGATGGGCGAACTGGCGCACGCCGAGCAGTTCGGCGAGCTCACCGACGACGCGCGTGAAACGGTGCCACGCCATGTCGGGTTCGGGCCCGGTGAGCAACAGCACGTCGCGACCCGTTTGGTCGCGGCCCCGGGTGAGTGTGATGCGCTCCCAGTTGAGCACCGAGTTCAGCCCGTCGCGCACCTCCATCATGGGGCGCCTGGCGCGGTAGTCCACGTACACGTCGTCGTCGAACTCGACGATCGGCGAGGCACCGGCATCGTCCTCGATCGCCTCCGCCGCCGCCCGCGCCGCCCCGCCGGCGTCGATCCATCCGGTGAGCACGGCGACCAGCGTCGGCTCGTCGAGCTCTGGGATCGGCGCCAACCAGCGCACGCTGGCGTCGGTGGCGCCGTGCCCCGAATCCTGAGCCTCGCTCACGCCAGCAGGGTACAAGTACCGGCCCCGAGTGCGGCCGATAGCGTGCTCGGCATGGCTGTCGACGTCACCGATGCAACGTTCCAGACGGAGGTCGTCGAGCGCTCGATGCAGAGCGTCGTCGTCGTCGACCTGTGGGCGCCATGGTGCGGTCCGTGCCGCACACTGAGCCCCATCATCGAAAAGGTCGTCGACGAGACCAAGGGCAAGGCGGTGCTGGTCAAGATCAACGTCGACGAGAACCCGGCCATCTCCGAGGCCTTCCGGGTGCAGTCGATCCCAGCCGTCTACGCCCTCAAGGACGGGCAGGTGGTCGACGGTTTCATGGGCGCGCTACCCGAGCACGAGGTCCGCCAGTTCGTCGAGCGTCTGCTGCCGACGGCCGAGGACGACATGGTTGCCCGGATGATCGCGATGGGGGACGAGGGCAGCCTGCGGGCGGCGCTCGAGATGGATCCTGCCAACGAGGACGCAATCGTGGCGCTCGCCGAGCTGTTGATCGCGCGCGGCGAGACCGAGGAGGCGTTGGCGCTCGTGGCGCGCATCCCCGAATCCGATCGCACCAGGCGGGTGGCGGCCAAGGCCAGGCTGGGCGTCGTCGCCGACGATCACGACGCCACCCTCACCGACCTGCTCGAGAAGGTGAAGGACGACGACGACGCGCGGCAGCAGTACATCGACATCCTCGAGCTGATGGGTCCTGACGACCCGCGCACCGCGAAGTACCGCAAGCTGCTGACGCAACGCTTGTTCTGACGGCGCGTGTTGTGAGGTGTCCGGCACCGTGACGGGTGACAGGGACCTTCGTCGTTGTTAGGTTTCGAATCATGGCGATAGCGCAGACGACGATGACCGACGAGCAGCGCAAGAGCGTGGCGCTCGAGTACCTGAAGGCATTCGACAACGGCGGGGTCACATCGACCGGCGACTCGATCCTGAGCCTGTTCGCGAGCGACGCCCAGGTGTGGTTCCCGAAGTGGGGGCTCGCCAACGGTCACGAGGAGATCGGCAAGCTGTTCGGCGACGTCGGGGGCACGATCACGTCGATCGTGCACGACTACTCGCACTTCAACTGGATAATGACCGGCACCGACACGTTCGCCTGCGAGGGCACCAGCCACGGCGTGCACCGCGACGGCGAGTGGCGAGCGGGCGTCGAGGAGTGGAAGGGCGGTCGCTGGTGCGACGTGTTCGAGGTCCGCGACTCGCTCATCCAGCGTTGTTTCATCTACCTCGACCCCGACTACGCCAGCGGCGACACAGAGCGCTACCCCTGGTTGTCGAGCTGAGCGGGGCGCCGCTCAGAAGAGCTGTTCCACCGCGGCCACGAGCTGGCGCAGGTTGCGAACCTCGAACGTGGCGTCGCAGTGCGGCGCGTAGCGCGCCAGCTCCGAGTCGAACGTGTTCCAGTCGGCCCGCGGCTCTGGATTGAGCCAGTACACGCGGCGGCAGCGCTCGGCGATCCGCTCCAGCCATTGCTCGCCCGTGCCGCGGTGGTTGGTGCGGGCGTCGCCGGTGACGATCAGTGTGGATGTGCGGTGCAGGTCGCGGTCGCACGTGTCGCGCCAGAAGTGTTCGAGCACGGTGGCGTAGTCGCTGTGGCCGTCGTGCCCGATCACGTTCGTGTTGCGCAGCAGCTGCCAGGGCTCGATTCCGTGGTGGGTGCTTGCGAGCAGATCGGTCACCTCGTCGACAGCGTCCACGAACACGAAGCTCCGGGTGCGGGCGAGCTCCGCCGAGAGCGCCGACATCAGGGTCAGCGTGAACACCGAGAAGTCGGCCACCGAGCCGCTGATGTCGCACAGCACGAACACGTCCGGTTTGTGCGCGTGCGGGCGGTCGTGGACGACGTCGATCGGGACACCGCCGCTGCCGAGTGAGCGCCGCATCGTCCGGCGCATGTTGACGCGGCCGACTCGATGCTGGCGGCGTCGTGCCAGACGCGCCGCCAGCTTGCGAGCGATCGGTCTGATCGCTGCCCGCATCTGCTCGAGCTCCGCGCGCGATGCCTCGAGAAAGTCGACGTCCTGCAGCTCGGCGTCGATGTCGGGCACGGCGGCGAGGTCGAGCTGAGCGCGGACGTCGGCGCCGATCAGGCGTTTCAGCTCGTCGACCCTGGCGCGGATCAGGGCCGGGTCGAGGTCGGGATCGGCGATGCGGACGCGACTCATCAAGCGGGCGATGTCGGCGGCGAGGAACACGCGCTGCACGTGATGGCGTTCCGAGCGCAGCACTCCCGAGAGACCGGCGTGGTCGTCGACGAGGGCGGCGGCGATGGCGGCGAGGTCGGCGCCTTGGGCGAGGGCGTCGACGAGGTCGGTCTCGTCGAGCGGTCCACCGCCGTGGTCGTCGGTGTCGCCGTCGCCACGCACGAGGCGAGCCGGAAAGTAGCGGTCGAACGCCCACTCGAACGTGGGGTAGTGACGGGCCTGCTTGACGAGGGTGGCACGCAGTGCGGCGTGCAGCTCGGGGCGCCGCCCGATGTCGATCTCGGTTGTGGCCTGGGCGGCGTCGATGATCTCGGACAGCGACACGTTGACGCCGGCCGCCTGCAGGGCGCGGCCCAGCGCGACGGTGCGATCGGCCAGCGTGCCCTGCGTTCCGGCAGTCGTCATGTCCCCGATCGCGGGACGGTATCCGAGGGGTCGCCGCCCGACAAGACATGATCGGCGTCTCGCGTGGCACGATTTGGACCGTTGTCAGAGAGAGGTGGATCGATGTCGGAGTACACGACCGTCTTCGGGTCGTTGGACGACTACGAGAAGGGCCGCGTGATCGTCATCGACGACGATCCGAAGGCCTACGTGTTCTCGAACGTTTTCGAGGTCGCCAACGCGTCCAAGCCGTACGAGAAGGTTGCCGTCGGCAAGAACCTCGAGTACGTGCTGGAGGTGATCCGGTGCGAGGGCACGAGCGAATGGCGGGTCACGCCTCACGACGAGTTCGCGCTGGTGATGGACGGCACCGTCGTTATCGAGCTGCTCGACCCGGATGAACAGCTGGTCGACCCGGCGGCCCAAGGCTCGATCCGCGTCGACGGCGAGCCGGCGGGGAAGAGGATGGGGCGCGTCACCGCATGGCGCGGGCACCAGACGCTGCTGCCGGCCGGCAAGTGCTACCGGATTCATTGCGACGGCGTCGGCGTGATCCTCCTGCAGACCATCGAGGGCCCGGACACGATCTATCGTTGGGCCGAGATCTGCCAGACCGATTGAGGGAGCGGACAATGACCACCACCGAGACCGCCGCGCAGACTGCCGCCGGCTACCAGACCTTCTCGATCGGCGGCTTCACGTTCAGCCGCGACGAGTACTTCGCCACCATCACGTGGCCGACCGGCACGCACCAGATCGCGATCGATGCGTTCCTCCGGGCGTTGCAGCGCGACGTGGCCTGGGGGTTCTTCTACGGCATCGTGAACTTCGACGCAGTGTTCGGCACGATGAACCACTACGGCAACGTCGACATGTTCGCCGGTCGGTTCAACGACGCCTACCGGCGGGCCGAGGTCGACTACAACGAGAACTTCACCCACGACGAACTGATGGCGTGCTTCCAGTCGATTTTGCGTGACTGGACGAACGCGGGGTACGACCCGTTCGCGGCGCCGATGGAGACGGGTCAGCCCTTCGGGCGGAACCAGGGCTCGAACGACACAGCGGTGACGCGGCGGCGGGTCGTGGCCCAGCGGATGGTGAGCGTTCCGGGCGACGAGCCGATCCGTACCGATGACACCGGGTATCTCGTGAATCGTGCGTTCGCCGACGTGCCGCAGGACGAGCCGATCGTGGAAGCCGAGCCCGGCTACGAGGGCGAGGTCTGCTCGTACAACCTCTACCGCTACATCTCCCGGTCCGACGTGACGTGGAATCCATCTGTCGTGTCGGCGTGCAAGGAGTCGCTCTACTGCCCGACTTCCGAGGAATTCATCCTGCCGGTGATCCACGGCAACGACCGGGTCGAGTGGTTCGTGCAGTTGAGCGACGAGATCCAGTGGGATGTCGAAGACCGCGATACGGGCGCCAAGCGGGCGCGGGTGATCTGCAAGGCGGGCGACGTGGCGGCGATGCCGGCCGACATCCGGCATCAGGGTTATTCGCCGAAGCGGTCGATGCTGCTCGTGTGGGAGAACGCGTCCAACCGCATCCCGGAAATGATCGCCAAGGGAGAGGTCAGCCCGCGGGCGGTCGATTTCTGAGCTTTCGTCTCAGTCGGTGATCAACCGCCATGCACGGATGACGGCCTCGGCTGATACGTCGATGTCGTGCTCCGTGGTCGAACTGTCGCTGACGCTGATGCGCATCGCGTGGCGGCCGTGCCAGACCGTGCCGCCCATCCAGCACGTGCCGTCGTGTTGGACGGCCTCGATCACGGCGTCGGTCGTTGCGTCGTCGACGAACGTCGCCAAGACCTGATTGAGCACGACGGGGGCGAGGATCTCCACACCGTGCTCGGCGAGCCGGTCGGCCATCCGCTCGGCGAGCAGGCAGCTCCGCTCGACGAGCTCGCTCAATCCCTGGCGGCCGAGCGTGGCCAGGATCGCCCACACTGGGATCGCGCGCGCGGCCTGGGACATCTGGATCCCGAGGTTCATCGGGACGCGCTCGGCGGTGCTGGCGACGTAAGCGGCGCTCATCGTCATCGCTCGGGCGAGCGCTTCGCGGTCGCGGCAGATCACGACGCCGCAGTCGTACGGCGCGTTGAGCCACTTGTGGGCGTCTGTCGCCCACGAGTCGGCCGCATCGACGCCGGCGACGGTGTGGTGGCGGGCGGGAGCGAGTCGGGCCCAGAGTCCGAAGGCGCCGTCGACGTGGACCCACGTGCGATCGCGGTCGAGGCTGGCAAGGATGGCTTCGAACGGATCACTGTGGCCGGTGTTGACGTTGCCTGCCTGCAGCACGACGAGCGTCGGACCCGTGGTGTCCGGCCAGGCGTCGGGACGGATCCGGCCGCACTCGTCGGTCGCCACACGCAGCACCTGGTCGCTACCGAAGCCCGCAAGTTGCAGCGCCTTCGACGCCGAGGCGTGGACCTCGTCGCCCGTGACGACGCTGATCGACGGTGATCCCGCAAGACCCCGCTTCCGGACGTCCCATCCGGCTCGTTCGAGAAGCGCGTCGCGCCCGGTGATGATGCCGGTCAGGTTGGCGACAGTCGCGCCCGCGCAGAACGACGCGACCGACTCCGGTGGCAGCTTGAGGAGATCGACGATCCAGCCGGTGGCGATCTCGTCGAGCCGCGCGGCGAGCGGCGACATGATCGGCAGGCCGGCATTCTGGTCCCAAGCGCTGGCGAGCGTCGCCGCCGCGAGCGCGACCGGTTCGATGCCGCCGGTGACGAACCCGAAGTAGCGGCCTCCGGTTGTTCGGGTGGCGCCGATGTCACCGGCATCGCTGAGCAGCTGAAGGACCGACTCCGCGGGCCACGGGTCGTCGAGGAAGTCGCCGTCCAACTCCTTGGGAAGCTCCACGTCCGGCGGCGGCGCGACGCATGAGTCACGCTCGCCGTCGATGTAGCGGATCGCAGCCGCGGTTGCCGTCCGCATGAGCTCGGGCTTGCTTGTCATCGCGGCCATCGTGTCAGGGGTGTAGCAAGTGGAGAAACCGGTTTCGAAAGCGATCCGAGGCACCGACGAGTCCGGACACGAACGCCAGCCGTCCGAGCGCGGTGGGAGCGGTCGCTTCGTCGCCGTCGTGAATC
>DASQTR010000453.1:0-4585 GCA_035641795.1 Ilumatobacter sp. | reverse complement strand
GTGGGTCCCCCAATGGAACTTGATCCACGGCGGGCGGCCGTTGTTCTTCGCCTCGTCGTACCCCGCCAGGTTCGTGTCGACCTTCATCAGGTCGAGCAGCTTCCCCGTGTAGTCGGTGACCGCCTTACCGGTGTCCGTCGTATCGAATACGAGGCTCAGGCTGAACGTCCCCCCTGCACCACCGGCATATCGCAATGACGGCGTGTTCTTGCCGGGTATCTGGTCAGACTCCCACCGGTTCTGTACCGCGAACGCAAACGTCGTCGGGTTGAACATGCAGTCGATGCGCCCGCCGGTCTCCGTCTCGAGGTACGCGCGCTGCAGCTGCGTCACCATGTCAGCCTCCTCCCGTCAGATGCCTCACGTCAGATGCCTCCCCAGCGACGACCGCCGCGTCGCTCCAAGTCGACGATGATCCGATCCTCGATGCGGCGCATGATCATGTCGATGTGACGCTCGAGCCACCGGCGTGCCTCGTCGGAGTCGAGATCGAACGCCCCTGACCGATCGCCGGACGCCGCGCGTTCGGGCGCCGGCGGCACAGATGGTGCGCGGCTGGAACTGGTAGCCGGCTCGCTGTCCGCGACGGACGGTGTGCTCGTCATTTCCCGACGGATCACCTCGGCCGTGTCGCCGCCGCGCGCACCGCCGATGATCGATGCAGCCAGCGTGTCGGCTTTGATCGCACCAGGCGAGGATGCTGCCGGGCTCCGCCGGATCGTCGCCGCGTCGCCCCGGGGCTTCGCACCGGGACGCACCAGCGTCGACGACGAGGGCGAAAGTGGCCCCCGCGCCATCACACGGGCGACAGCCTCGGCGCGGCGTTCCTCAGGGCTGTCGACGACGTCGTCGAAGAAGCGCACCGCCGGCGATGGGTGGGCCACGTGCGTGAGCTCATGGGCGAGAACCTCGCCGGTCCGCCGCGCCGCGATCGCCGCTGAGTCGAGGTGGATCGTGTCGCCGGTGGTCGCCGCGACCTTGCCGACCGATCGCAACGCTTGCCGGGACGCGGTATCGGTGGAGAGCATCACACGGCGATTCCCGACGATGGTGTCGGCGATCGGGCGGTATGGCGACGGGAGCGGCCGGGGGCTGCGGCGCACCGTGCGCGACAGTTCGGTCATGAACTGCTCGGCGAGATCCGACCCGTCGGTGGCCTCCGGCACAACGGGCGCCGGAGTCGAACGGGCCGGTGGCGAGGGGTCGACTAGCCCGGCCAGGGTGCCGTCGGTTGCCCGGGAGTCGCGCCGCGACCGCCCGCTTCGAGGTGTGTCGGAGGTCGCGAAGCGCGAGACGAGGTCGATGCCCGGTTCGGTTCCCTCGGTCGGTTGCGTCGGTGCCGCCCGCGCGATCCGTTCTGCTCCCGTCCGTCGGCGGCGCACGACATCGTCCAGCAGACCCACGCTGCCGCGGACGAGCGACCATGACCCGCGGAGGAACGCCGCACGCATCGCTGATGCGTCGAAGGCAATGTCACCAGCGGCCGGCTGACGTGGTTCCTCCGCCGTCTCATGTACCGGAAGCACCGCGGGAAGCCCGATCGAGACGGGACGGACTGCATCTCCGGCGAGGCGTCGGACCGCGGCCGACGTGTCCGGACGGTGCTCGTAGGACAACGCGCGGGGGAGCGTCACGCGGCGGACGACAGAATCCGCTGATCGTCGCACCACGGGCAGGGTTGGTCGGGGCCGCGGTGAGGACGGCGAAGGCGCGGTGCTCCTCGGCGCGACGAACTGACCGTCATCCGCCACACGCGAGTCGGCCGGCGCTTGCGAGAAATCATCGACTCCGTTCGAGTCGGCGAGTGATGTCGCGGCCCGGTCGCCGAGCGCGGCGATGCTCAGGGACGACACCGGTGCGACCGGGAGATCGCCTCTCTCCTGCAACGCGGGATGGTGGGCGGCGGTGAGCATTCGCTGCACGCGTAGATCGTGGCGACGCTCGATCGTCGCTGGCGCCTGCTCCGCCCCGTTCGTGATCACCGTGGCGCTGTCAGCTGCCGAAGGTCCCTCTGTCCGCATCGACGGCGTCGTCGACACCTCAGCCGTGTGTGACCGCAAGGCGTCGCTGGTGAGAGCAGCACCCGCACGTTCCGGGCCGTGGCCCGAATCGGGTGGCGTGGGGTACACGGGCGGCGGCGCAGCCGGCTGTGTTCGACTGCGTGGTTCGTCGGCGTGCGGCGGCGCAGCGCGATCGCCAACGTCGGTTGCTGTCACGGACGCGGCGGCCGCCGGATTGGTGGAGACACGGTCCGGGCTGTCGCGATCGAGGGGGTCGAGCGGAGCGGCTGGTCTGACGGCTGGTCTGACAGGTCGTGTGTCGTAGTTGGACTCCGAGCCGACCATGTTGTCGGGTGCAGCGGGTTCGGCGACAAGCGGTTGTCTCGGGATCGTTGCCGTATCGGTGGTGACCAGTCGCTCCGCAGCGCCCAGCGTCGACGGTTCGACGGCAACCGGTTGCCTGCCGTTTGTAGCGGGGCTTCGTCGACCCTCGATGCCGCCCTGCGCGGGACGGTCAGATACCGTGATCTCGTCGGTGATTCGCGGTTGCGCCGTGTCCGCGTGGAGCTCGGCTGGAAATCCGGTGGCCGGATCGACGGTGTCGCGCACGTCCGGCGCAGCCTCGTTACGCGTGCGGTCGGTTAGCACTCCGTGATCTGGGATCGAGGTGCCGCCGACGTCCGGTGGCTCGGCGGCCGGTGCGCGGTCGGAGCCCAGCGGCGCATGGCGCGTTGCAGGCGCGAAGGCGGCCGGCCCGTCATCGGCTCGCGCCGCCGGTGGCACGATGTCGCTTTCCGTCCGGTACATCCTGCGCAACTGCTCGACCCGCCCGTCTGGGAGCGGCGCCTTCGATCGATTGCCGCGCCCGGCTGCGGGGCGAGTGTCGGTCGAACTGCGCGGGCCCGGCGCGCCGGGCGGGGCCGAGCGCCGATCCTGACGCGTGCGCTCACTCGACTCGAGCGAGGCCGACCGCGCGGGCTGATCGGGATCGATCGACTCTGGGCGGACGCGGCGGCCGAGACCTCCGGGCCCGGTCGACGGACCCGCCGTGGTGTCACCTCGCGCGGCATCAACCGATCGCGGATGTGCTGCATCGGCGCCGGCGGCGCTCCGGGCCTCTGCGGCCGACCCCTGGTCGGGAGCAACACCGGTGGCCCTCGGCGGGAATCCCGGATCGGCGGATCCGGTGGCGCCATTGCTGGCGAGCTTCGGGCTCGGGGCGCCCATGAGCAGGCGGCGGAGCGCGTCGACCTTGTTGTCGCCGCTCGGCACGAAGCCGGCCGTCGCTCGGATTACGTTGCCGGCTTCCGGTTCGTCGCGCCCGCGCGCGGTCGCCGTGCGCGCACCGGGCAACAGGCGGCCGGTCCAGGTCTGGCGCGGCTGCGGGCGCAGTAGTTCGGTCTCGGCCGTCGACGCGGTCACGTGGATTGCCGGCTGAACCGCCTCGTCGTGCCACCACCCGGTCGGCGGCCGCAACGCGAGCGAGTCGAGCGAGTCGAGCGTGACGACTGGACGAACCGCGGTGCTGCGTCCGATCGCGCGCCCGAAGCCGAGCGCCGATTGACCCACGACGCCCACCAGGCGGTACGGCGCCAATCGTCGGTGGGATGCCGTGCGCGGCGTGACCCGCTTCGCCAGGTCGACGCCGAACGAGCTTGCGTGCTCCTCAGAGGTCACGGGCACGGAAACCATGGTGGGTGATCTCCAACTCCTCCACTGCCATGTCGGAGGAGCCCACGGCGAAGTTGGGGCCGACCCATTTGACGGGGAAGGCGCCGTCGAAGTCCCACGCGCGAAGTCGGTCCCCGCTGGGACCGACGAGTGTGATCGCCGCCGTCGAGCGCGCCAGCTTGTTGCCGTTGGCGGCGAACTGCTCGCCGGACGACTTGTTCAACCACGTCAGGAGTCCATCGCTCTGCGTTATGCCTCGCTTGAGCGTGATGTTCGGCCACGTCATCCGCCCCGGCAGCCGGTGCACGAAGCTGTTCTGTCCGCCTTCGCTGATCTCCTCGGTCTCCACGCTCACCTCGAGTCCGCTGATCTCCATGAACCGACCGATCTCGACACCGTCGACCTCCACGAGGAAGGTCGAAGACGTGACACGCTGCAGGTCGAAGCCGTCATCGGGCATCGAGCAACGTTTCCCAGGCGCGTGCGTTCATATCGGCGACGAGCTCGACGAGGCGGGCGCGGTCGGGATGCTCGAGGTCGAGCAAGTGGTCGAGGTCCCAGTGAAGGTGATACGCGAGGTAGCCGATCTCCCTCCACAGCGACGACTCGGGGTACAGCTTCACAAATCCGCCTCCGGCGTGCCGCTACTGCGACGCTACGCGGGCGACTTCCTCGATGCGTGCCCTCTTGCGCGACGACGGAGCGTCAGCGGGCCGCTCGTTGCCAGGCGCCTCGTCCGCCGCTGAAACGCCGACGAACTGCGGCTCGACGTCGACCTCGACGTCAACTTCGGTTTCGGCCGGGGCCGTTGGGAGCACGCTCGCCTGGAGCGCTTCGACATCGGCCTGGTCGCCGAAGTTGATGATGCCGTACAGATCCTGGAGGAACGCCAGGTCGGCGGCGAACAGGCCTTC
>DASQTR010000452.1:0-7473 GCA_035641795.1 Ilumatobacter sp. | reverse complement strand
CAACGTGCAGTCGAGGTCGTCGGCGGCCGCCGCCAGCTCGCGCACCTTGTCGTTGGCCTGCTGGTCGGTCACCCTCTCACGCAGCCACTCGTAACCGTCGAGCATCGCGCGGCTGCCTTCTGGCACTCCGCCCATGTACTTGCCGGTCAGCAGACCGGACGCGAGCGGGCTCCAGATGGTGTTGCCGTATCGCGTGTCCTCGAAGAGCCGGGCGTACTCGACCTCGACCTTGTCGCGGTTGAGCAGGTTGTACTCCGACTGTTCGGTCACCGGCTTGTGCAGATGGTGGCGGTCGGCGACGGCGATGGCTGTCCGAATCTCGTCGGCCGACCACTCGCTCGTGCCCCAATAGAGCGCCTTGCCCTGGGACACCATCTCGCTCATCGCCCACACCGTCTCCTCGATCGGGGTGTCCGGGTCGGCGCGGTGACAGTACGCGACGTCGACGAAGTCGAGGCCGAAGCGCTCGAGCGAGCCGTCGATCGCCTGCGACAGATATTTGCGGTTCAGTGTGTTGGTCATGTTGACCGGGTCGCTGTTGATGCCCCAGTAGAACTTGGTGGTCACCAGATACGACCAGCGCGGCCAGCCGAGCTGGGCGAGGGCCTTGCCCATGATCTCCTCGCTCTTGCCGCCGGCGTAGCCCTCTGCGTTGTCGAAGAAGTTGCAGCCGGCGTCGTGCGCGGCCTGCATGCACTCCAGAGCCAGATCGGTGTCGAGCTGCGTATGGAACGTCACCCAACTCCCGAAACTCAGAACGCTGACCTTGACGCCGGTGTCACCGAGGCGGCGGTACTGCATCTGCGAGTGGTTGGCCATGCGTGCGACGGTACCGCTCGCAGTTGCCCCGGCCACCGCGATCTGACACGGTTCGAGCCATGCAGGAGCCGCAGGGAGGCAGCAGCAGTGAGCGAGCAGCAGTGAGGGAGCAGAAGCGCGCGCGGCGGATCGCCATGACCGAGGAAGAGCTCGACGCTTTCCTCGGTGAACAGCGCATGTGCCGGCTGGCAAGCGTCGACGGCGACGGCGCGCCGCACGTGTCGCCGCTTTGGTTCGTGTGGGACGGATCCGCGCTGTGGCTGCACTCGATCGTCAAGAGCCAGCGCTGGGTGAACCTCATGCGCGACCCGCGCGTAAGCGTGGCCGTCGATGCGGGCCTCGACTACGGCGAGTTGCGCGGCGCAGAGCTGCTGGGCCGCGTCGAGGTGGTTGGCGAGGTGCCGCGTTCGGATGCCCCGCATCCGGACACGGCTGAACCCGAACAACTCTGGGCCGACAAGTACGCGGGCGGCCGATTCGCGTCGGATGGCAAGCACGCATGGCTGCGGCTCAACCCGGAAAAGATCGTCAGCTGGGACTTCCGCAAGCTCGCCGACCTCTGACCACGCGGTGATCCCGGGCCCGAAGGCCCGGGATCGTGGCAACCGTTAGGCGCCGTTCGGCTCCGTCGATGACGGTGGGGTCGTAGAGCTCGGCGGGGTCGTAGAGCTCGGCGGGGCCGTGGTGGGCGGCACCTCGTCCACGAAGTAGCCGGTGACGTCGATGATCACGTTGACCGAACCTTGCTGGTTGAAGACGCTGATCATGTCGTCGATGCCGACCTTCATGAGCGCGGACACCGGCGAGATCAAGCCAGGCTCGGCGTTGTTGGTCGACGCGAGGGGCCGGGCGTCGCCCTTCGGCCAGACCGTGAGGAAGCTCTTCAGCGTGGCGTCGTCGTCAATGGTGACGTTGATCGCCACCGACGTGGCCTCGGTCGGGATCCCGGACAGGCCCGCGACCTTGACGTCGAGCGTCTGGCCGGGACCGATCGGAGCGGCAGTCGTAACGCCGATCGTGGTGCCACGCGGTGGCATGCGCGTGTCGAGCACGCGGACCGGTGTGATCCCTACGAACTCCGACGGGGCAACGGTCGTGGTCGTGGGGGTTTGCGCCGAAGCGCTCCACGGGCTGCTGATCATCGTGCCGGCGGCCAATGTCGCCGGTACTGCGGCCGCGGCGATAACGAACCACCGCCGAAGCGGTGAACGCTCCCGGGCATCCGACGTGGAACTCTGGCTCATGTTGTCTCCTTTGCTGGCTCCGGACGCGCGGCGAACGCCGCGCGCGGGGGCTGTCGGGGTAACGGCACCCCGTCTACCCGTGACGGGCGGAGCGCAAACCCCGGCAGATCGCACGCTCGGTGGCGCCACGTGGGCGCGGTACCGTCGCGCCATGTCAAGCTCTGCGACAGGGGTCGTGCACTCGGTGGACGAGATCGCGGGTGCGTGGAAGGAGCAACGCGCCGAGCGCCAAGCCCGTCGCCACCTGGACCGCGTCGATTTCGATGCACTGCGGCGCACGGGTCTGCTCGCGATGCCGATCCCTGTCGAGGCCGGCGGCCTGTGGGAGGGCGCCGCCATCTCGGCTCGCTCGTTGTGCGAGTGCTATCGCCTTCTCGCGGGCGGCGACGCCTCGGTGGCGCTCGTTTCATCGATGCACCCGGCCGTGATCACGTTCTGGTTGGCGAGCCCCGACCGCTCGCAACCGGAGTGGGAACGCCAGCGCAGCGCCGTGTTCGCGAGCGCGCTCGCCGACGAGCAGTGGGGCACGATCACGTCCGAGCCCGGAAGCGGCGGCGACATCTTCCGCACACGCGCGACCGCGGCTGCGCTCGACGGCGACTCGTTCCTACCAGGTCGCGCCTACGCGGTCAGCGGTGACAAGCACTTCGGGAGCGGGATGGGCATCACGGATCGGATGGTCACGACCGCCGTCGCGGACGGCGACGACGCACCCTCGATCTTCGTGCTCGACGTGGGCGGCCGGGCATGGGACGGCTCCGCCGGCCTGCGGCTCACGGCCGAGTGGGACGGCATGGGCATGGCGGCGACGCAGAGTCACGCGATGCGGCTGGAAGGCATCCCGTCGGTCCGTATGGCTTGGGGCGGCAAGATCGAGCAGATCACGCGGGCGGCGGGGCCGCTCGTCGCCACGCTGTTCACCTCGGTCGTGCTGGGCGTACTCGACGAAGCGATCGGGCTGGCGCGCGATCAGATCCGGAACCGGGCCACCGAGCTACGCCCGTTCGAGCAGGTGGAGTGGGCGCGCGCGGAGCAACGTCATTGGCTGGCGGTACAGGCGTACGAAGGCGCGCTGCGCGCGATCGAGTCGGACGAGTCCGCTGCACTCCACGCCGCGCTGCGCGCCAAGGAGTCGGTCGCGGAGCTCGCCGAGCAAACCTTGTTGCGGCTCACGCGAGTGCTCGGAGGTGGCACGTTCTCACGGCGCTCGCCGTTCGCGCACTGGTTCGAGGACGTGCGTGCGCTGGGATTCCTGCGACCGCCGTGGGGTCTCGCGTACGACCAGCTGTTCACGACGTCGCTGGAGTAGTGCCCGGGCGCAGGCTCAGAGGTGCGTGCTCGCCCCGGCCCAGTGCTCGAGGCGGGCCAGATCGACGGTGTACGACAGCTGCGATTCGGCGTGCGCCGAGCGCCGGTCACGTCGGGCGTCGCGGCGGGCGACCGCGGCACCCGTGAGCACGGGGAGCCACAGGTCGAACAGCCGGAACAGGGCGACGGCCAGCGCGGCTGCGCCAGCGGTCGCTCCGGCGCCGATCAGGAGCGCTGTGGTCGACGCCTCGACCGTCCCGATCCCGCCGGGCACGATCGTCAACAGGGAGGCGGCTAGCGCGGTGGCGTAGATGACGAGCGCCGAGGCGGCAGTGATCGGCAGGCCGACGGCGGTGATCGCGGCAACCAGTGCCAAGGCGCCGAGCACTTTCGACACGACCGCGTGCAGCAGCACGTCGCGCATCGCACCGGGCCGCGTGCGGGCGTCGGCAACGGCATCGAGCAGTGCGGTCGGGAACTGGGCGTCCGACGCGTCGCGATTCTTGCACCACGGCAGCCGGCGGCGGATCCGTTGGCCCCCGCGCCACGCCCAGTGTGCCGCGCGCGGGTTGCGGAGGACCAGCACGGCCAGCGGCGCGAGTACGAGCGCGTAGGCAGCGAATGCCACACCGGCGGCGAGCCACCATCCGGTGAGCTGGCCGGTTACCGCCAGCGCCAGCAGTGCCGCCGCCAGCAGCACACCCATCGCCACGAATGACGCGGAAGCGGTGAGGAGACAGGCCGCGGCGACGGCGCATGGTGCGTGGCCGCGGCGCTTGCCGTGACGCACGAAGACCGCCAGCCCGACTGCGCCCGCGGACTTGATCATCTTCTGGGCCGCGAACCCGACCGCCGCAGTGTGGGTCATGGCACCGACACCGGCGTCGAGCCCCACCGCCCGGTGGGCGGCGCGGTTGAGTAGGCCGCGGTTGCCGATCGCCAGCGCCGAGCAGACGAGGCCAACGATGGCGACGCTGAGGTCGATCGAGCCAACGCCCCGGAGGAGGCTGCCAGCGCTTCCGCGGTTGCCGATCGCGAACGTCACTGCGAACGCTCCCACCACCACGACGCCGAGCATCGTCACCACCCGACGCCGTTGATTCATCCGCTACAACTCCTGCCTGCCCCGACCGGGATCCACACAACTACACGATTATCGACACGCGTGCGCAGCAGATGAGCGTTTTGTCACGAAAGCGTCAACACCGCAGGCAGATGCGTCTATTCACCCGATCGGATGAGCGTGTCACCCGCTGGCGAGTAGAACGCCAGCGCTACGGATGGCGATACGTGTCGGAACGCACGCCCGCCACCTCGATAGTGATCGAGTCGGTCGGATCGCCGGTCGCGCACGCGCGCTCGACTTGCTGACTGTCGAAACGGAACGTGTACCGGCTGCCATTTCCGAACTCGCACACGAACTCCCTGGGCTGCGAGTCGAAGTTGCGGAGCGTGAAGCCGGCAAGCAGGCACTCGCTCCCGTAGTTGCACGGACCGACACGCCCGCTGATCACGACCGCCGGGCCGGTAGGCGCCAACGTCGGCACGTTCTGAGTGGTCGTCGGCGCGGCAGTGGGCGCGGCAGTGGGCGCGACGGTGGGCGCGACCGTGGTCGCAACCGTGGTGGCGACGGTCGTCGCCACGGTGGTGGCGACCGTTGTGACGGGGGTGACCGTGGTATCGGGGGCGGTCGCCGGGCTTGGCGTCGTCGCCACGGTGGTCGGCGGTTCGGTGGGAACCGTGGCGATGACCATCGTCACGGCCGCCGCCGTCGTAGGCGGTGCCACCGTCGTCGTGGCTGCTGTCGTCGCTGCCGTCGGAGGGCTCGTCGTAACCACCGACTCGACGTTCTGCACGCGATCGGCGCTGTCGGTCCCGGGATCACCGGACCTGGCGATCACGACGAAGACGACGGCGATCACAGCGACGAAGGCGAGGACGATCCATACCGGAAAGCCGATGAGTGCTCTCTGCCACCAGCTCGGCGGTGGCGGCGACTTCCCGGAAGCCGGCGCGGGTGGCGGCAACGGTGCGGCAATGGCCGACTCGGGCGGCGGCGCGTTGAAGTCGACGGGCGATCCGGTCTCTGGCGTCTTGTCGTCCGGCAGAGCCGGTGACGGCGACGTTTCCTCCGCGTGGTCAGGCGACATCTCGGGATACTGCGGACCGGTATCCCAGACTGAGCCCCCTTCGGTCATGAGCCCCCTTCGGTCATGGGCGTGAACGTAACGCCCGAGACGTCAGCTACCGCGGACGTCCCGGGTCGAAACGAGTCAAGTTTCGGTGTCGGACACGAGACGCATGACACCGGCACACTCAAACCGGCACCACACGGTCGATGAACTCGATCACGGCGTCGTTGAACGCATCGTTCTTGTCGCCGGCCACCATGTGGCCGGCACCGGCGACATCCGCGACCTCGAGGTGCGCGATCAAGCCCTGCAACTCGCGTATGCCGACGTCGCTCACGATGTCGCTGATCCCGCCGCGCACGAGCAACGCTGGGATGTCGACCCGGCGGGCGGCGTCGCACAGCCGGCCATGCCGGACGTCGCCGTCCTGGCCGTCGACGCCCTCCATGTTGGCGATGAAGCGCGGGTCCCAATGCCAGTACCAGCGGCCATCGCCGCGCAGGCGCAGGTTCTTACGCAGGCCGGAGAGGTCTTTCGGTCGCGGGCGATGTGGCAGGTAGGCGGCAATCGTGTCGGCGGCCTGCTCGAGCGACTCGAACCCGCGCATCCCGCTGCGCATGAACGCGCCGATCTTCTCCCGTCCCTGCGTCTCGACCCGCGGCGCAACGTCGACGAGCACCAGCGCGGTGGCGATCGGCTGTTCGCTCTCACCCACCGCGATCAACGCCGACAGACCCCCGAGCGAAGCGCCCACCAGGGCTGGGCGTGCGTACAGACCCGTCGCGAGCGCCTCCACGTCGGCCGCAAAGCGGCCCAGGCCATACGCGCCGTCAGGTGACCAGTCGCTGTTGCCGTGCCCGCGCAGATCGATCGAGTAGGCGCGCCGGCCGGCGGCGGCGAAGGCCGTCGCCGCGCTCCCCCACGCGTGCCGGGTCTGGCCACCGCCGTGGAGGAGCAGCACCGGCGGCGCGCCAGGCTCGCCGTAGACGTCGGCAACCAGCCCGACCCCTGCCCCGGCAAGCCGAACGGTCTCGGGCTCCGTGGTTGCGACTGCCATGCCGGCCATGATGACCGGCGACGAGCCGGCGCGCCGCAATCGAGACGCACCAATCAAGACGTCCCGTCAGCTGTCATGGAGTGGTGGTCGGCGGCGTGCTCTCCATCACGTGCGCGCCATAGTCCCGCGAGTGCTGCTCCCACAGCGCCAGTGACTGAGCCGTGAGAAGCGGCGACGGCGTCGTCGACCATGTCCTTGGGGACTCGCCGGCGGCAGAAGTCGCGGATCGCGCGGTAGTGACGGTTGTAGAGGTCGGCGAACAGCGTGTCCTCGCGCGAGCGGACGATCCACGACGCCGCTTCGCCCGTTCACTCATGCCTGTTGCATGCCCAGTCAGCGCCGTCGGTTACGGCGAACTTGGGCGTAACCACGACGGTCCCGGTGGGCATGTCTACTACCGAGCAACGGGGGTTGCGACGAGCGCTCCGGGCACGGCCGGCCCGGAGCCCTCACAGGAGCTCCGCCAGTCGGTCGACGTGGCCGACGATCTCGCGCGCGCAGGCGATGAACGCTTCGACCTCTCCCCCGCCGGGGTCGAGCACTTCCTCCCACGGCTCGAGCTCCGCGTCGGCGAGATCGAGTGCCTTGATCCGTTGCGCGAGTGGGGTGCTTGGAGGGAGGAGCTGCTTGGTGAGGCGGATCAGCGTTCCCGCGCGATCACTGACGTCGGCGTGCTCACGTCGGATCCACTCGATGTGCTCCGGCGCCAGCCCGACGATCAGGTCGGCGGCGTGGACGTCGACGCGCTCGGCCTGGCGGCTGGCATGACGCGGCCAGGGCAGGCCGACGTCGGCGAGCGCGGCGCGGGTCCGCCAGCTGATCGGGAGTCCGTCGACCGTCAGGGTTCCGGCCGTCTCGACGCGGATTTCCGGACGCCGCGCCTGCAACGCCGCCCCGGCCATCACCGATCGTG